>NZ_PIQX01000008.1 GCF_003049085.1 Campylobacter concisus | reverse complement strand
TTAGGAAGTGGGTGGTTAAGAGAGTTTCGATCTTGCCACCAAGTGGGCAGGCTTTGGGTGAGTCAGAGTGGATCTTGAAAAGTTTTTCTTTATCATTTACTGCGTTAAAAATTTGAAGGAGGGTTAGGATTCTTTATTTAATATTTTAAATAAGCTTACTATTGAATATTCTAAATATCTAATTAAATTTATAAAAAACTCTATTTAGATAAAGCCCTTCAGCTGGAGCTGGGATACGAGTTAGAGCGGAACATCCGTTAAGTGAAGCATTGATGAGCTCACCACCATTTTTTATACTCAAGGCTTTAAGTAGATTTGCAACCATAAGCCGTACTTGAGCGCGTAAAAAGCCATTCGCTTTAAAAACGATGATAGTTTGGTTTTTGTATTCATAACAAAATGCCTTAAAAATTTCTCGCACTGGGCTTTTTGTATCACTTCCTGTTTTTATATAGGAGCTAAAATCATGCTCACCAACAAAATTAGATAAAATTTCATTTGCTTTTTTGATATCAAATTTTGGCAAAAAGACTTTATAATTTGAGCTAAAAACATCAAATTCTCCATGATCTATAATGTATCTATAAGACCTTGCTACGGCGTCAAATCTTGCTTGAAAATTTTCATCAACTAAATTTATACGTTTTATATGAATATTTGGATGAGCATGGCGGTTGATTAGCTCTTTTAGATGCTCTAAATTTTTAAAATGATCGCCACAAATTACGCTTGAGCTTTGATTAATCGCATGAACGTTTTTGTCTGTACGTGAGCTAGAGACTATTTTTTCAAATATTCCAACGTGAGCTAGAGCACGCGAAAGCTCATCTTCTACGCCATTTTCATGCGGCTGAGTTTGCGAGCCTTGGAATTTAGAGCCATCGTAGCTATAAATTAGTTGGATTTTCATTAGTATCTTCGCATGATTTTGGCTTTAAAAAGCAAAATTCCTGCCAATAAAAAGACGAAAAATATGAGCGGGATCGCAAAAGCTGGTTTTGATGAAAATAGCATTATGAGTGTAAAATACCCAAATAAAACGCCAAACGTACCAACATAAACCATGCCTTTTTCATATCTATAAGTAACGATGCCAAAGCTTATGGCAAAAAGCGTACTGGCAAGTGGAAATAGCGCAACAAGCACATATGTGCTAAGGTCTTTTCTTCTTTTTTCACTACTATTTGCCTCCGTCCAGTACTCTTTTATACTTCCTATATCACTTATCTCTTCACTTTGGGCAGTCCTTATCTTCATAGATTTGAAGTTGCTTTGATGATAAATTTCATCTTTTATATCATACATTTTTCCATCTATTAAAGAGAGTTCGATGCTTTGATTTGTATTAGTGATCTTTGCATTTTTTGCAGTGATTAAGCGTTGAGAGTCTTTAATGTAAGGATTAAACATCACGATATCTTTATAGGTAGTGCCGTTGTTATCTTGCATTTCACTACCCACATAGACCATCCAGTCAGAGAATTTTTGTCCAAACTGAGTTGGCTTTAAATTCAGCTTTGCAACAGTCTTTTTATAATCAATAAAATTTGCATTTAGCTGTGCGGCTATTGGTATCATTATGGTAGCAATTACAAGTAGAGCGGTGCTTAAAAATGCTGAAAATATTAAGAAAAATTTAGCAATTTTATTTGGTGAGCCACCAAGCGTAAAAATAACGATACTTTCATTCTCTTTCGATAGCCTAAAAAGCGTCATCGCAAGTGATACAAAAAATGCGATAGGCACGACAAAAAGTAGTACGCGTGGAAGCATAAATGAGTAGAGTTTAAAAAGCTCGCCAAAACTGATCTCAATGTAAGAAGTGATGCGCGCGATTTGGATGAAAAATACGATCGACATGATCAAAAAAAGCGTACTAAATAGCGATGCAAAAGTCCCTAGGAAGTTAAACAAAAGATATCTATTCACTCTACTCATAAATAAACCTTAAAATTTCTAAAATTTGCTCTTTAAAAGCGTATGTAATAAGTAAGCCAAGACTTAAAAATGGCACAAAGGCTAGCTCATAGCTCTTTTTGCGAACGAGCGCATAGACTGGAAGTGTAAAAAGCGCTGCAAGATAGATCGCCACTAGAGCCAGTTTGACTGGCAAGATAGCTCCGATGATAGCTGCTATAAAGATATCTGCACTACCCATCGCTTCTTTTTTTATGGCAAAACTTACGACAAATCTAAGCACCCAAAAGATAAGTGCAAAAAGGAATAAATTTAAAATTTGAGCAAAATTTCCTTTAAAGATAAAAAGTAGCAGGGCATAGATAAATGCGAAAAATAGCGCTGCAAAAAGAAGCGGATCTGGCACAGCTTTATATCTTATGTCTATGACGCTAAGAGCTAGTAGCATTATAAAGCAAAGACCTAAAAATAGCGCATAAAGCAGCGTTTCTACGCTTAAAATTTCGCCGCACTCTTTAAAAAAATAGATCAAAAAAAGTATCCCAGAAACTAGCTCGATCACTGGATAGATGAGGCTTATTCTTTTCTTACAAAAGGCACATTTGCCGCCTAAAAATAGCCATGAAAAAAGCGGAACATTGTGATAAAAATTTAGCTTATGGTCGCAGTTTGGGCAATGAGAAGCTGGAAAATTTATACTTTCATTTCTTGGTAAGCGGTAGATCAAAACATTTAAAAACGAACCGATGCAAATGCCAAGAATAAATGTAAAAACGGCAAAAAAAATGACTAAATTATCCATTATCTCGCTAAACTCCGCCAAATCTTCGCTCTATATTTTTAAATTTGCTAACGATGCTTGCAAGCTCATCCTTACTAAAGTCAGGCCAAAGTGTTGGCGTAAAAAATAGCTCCGCATAGCTTGCTTGCCAAAGCATGAAATTTGAAAGCCTACTTTCGCCACCAGTCCTAATGAGAAGATCCACCGGCTCACTCTCATCAAGTGCTGCATTTAGGCTTGCTTCGTTTATCTCTGTACCTTTTAAATTTAGCTTTCTCACAGCTCTAATAATCTCGTCTTTTGAGCCGTAGTTTATAGCTAAATTTAGTAGTAAATTTTTATTCTCTCTTGTAGCATTTTTGGTGATCTCTATCTCGTTTTTTAGCTCATCGCTAAATGGCGAAATGTCGCCGATCGTGTTAAATTTGATCCCATTTTTTATAAAGTCAGCACGCTTTAAAATGAGAAATTTCTTAAGCAAATTCATCAAAAATTCGACCTCTTTTTGCGGCCTTTTCCAGTTTTCAGTACTAAATGCGTAAAGACTTAAAATTTTCACGCCATTATCGATACAGAATTCGCACATATCGCTTACTACATTTGCTCCAGCTTCGTGCCCATTTGTCCGCAAAAATCCACGTTTTTTAGCCCAGCGTCCATTTCCATCCATGATAATAGCAATGTGGTTTAATTCATTCAATCTTTAGCCTTTTATATCAATAATTTGTTCTTTTTTGCTCCAAAGAGCACTCACATTTTGCACTGTTATGTTGGCGCTAAATTCACTTTTTAACAAGCTAGCTACATTATTAAATGGGGTCGCGATCTCGTATAAAACTTCATCTTTAAATTTAAAAATAAGTGGAGCAAAATTTGAAAATATTAAAAAAATTTTCATATCACTCTCCTCTTTTTTTAGCTGAAAAACGCCGTTTGTACCATTATAAATAAATGGTATGTGCACGACATTTTCTTGCATAGCAAAGAGCATTTTCGCTAGCACTTTCATCTCGTCTTTTGTCTTAGCTTCACTTAAACTTTTAAATAAGTAGTCATAAAACCACGATAAATTCTCATTTTCTATCAAATTTTCGATAAGATTTAGCCCATCAGCCAAGATATCTTCGTCTAAAATTCTTGGCTTTTCGTATAAATTTTTTATAACGATATTCTCGCCCTGGCTTTGCACCTCGCCCCAGTATTTCGAGCCTACGTTTAGCTCTTTTGCGCTTTTTGTGTTTAAATTTCTATTTGCAAAATTTAAAATGTATCTGTTAAAACCGATCTTTTGGCTTACTAAGATACTAAGCGGAAGTGACGAATTTATAGCTACTAACGGAGAATTTGCATTTTTTGCTATTTTTTGAATGTGAGAAATTTTCTCTATCATAAATTTACCGCTAGCTCCACGATATGTCTTGCGATCTCGTCTTTTGCGGCAAGCGGTAGCAAAGTTTCACTATTTTTCGTGATGAAATTTACCTCATTTTGCTCGCTTGCAAAGCCATTTTTCTCACCCAAGATATTTAGACAAACTGCGTCAAGCCCCTTTTGCTCTAGCATTGCTCTAGCATTTTTGTGTGCGCTCTCGCTTGAGATTTCAAGCTTAAAGCCGATCTTTTTGCAGCTAAACTCTTTTAAGCTTTGCAAAATATCGACATTTCTCTTTAGACTTAAGCTTAAAATTTCGCCAACATCCTCTTTTTTTATCTTGCCGTGGGTTTTTGTCGGCACAAAATCGCTTACTGCAGCACACATCACAAGTAAATTTGCGCTCTCACACTCGCTCTTGCAAAGCTCTAAAAGTTCATTGCTTGAGCTAAATTTTAAAATCTCAAATGGCTCGTTTTCCACTTCAAAGCTAGCAAGTAGCGTAACATCAGCACCAGAGTAATAAAAAGCTCTTGCAAGCGCCATCGCCATCTTACCGCTTGAGAAATTTGTAATGGCTCTAACATCATCTATCTTTTCTGTCGTCGCGCCACCAGTGATTACTACTTTTTTGCCTGCAAAAAGTGGCCTGCTAAGCCTTTTAATGGCAGCTTCTACTATCACTTCAGGACTTGCAAGACCGCCCTTGCCAACGTCGCCGCAAGCTAGAGTTTTAAGCACTGGCTCAACCACTAAAGCACCGTTTTTCTTTAAAATTTCAAGCGAATTTTGCGTAGCAAAATGCTCAATCATATTGTTATTTGCAGCAGGGGCAACGACTAAAGGCACGTGCGAGGCGGCGATTAGCGTTTGCATAAAGACATTGTCGCAGATACCAGCTGTTAGCTTATTTATCGTATTTACCGAGGCGGGTGCGATAAGGACTAGATCCATTTTAGAGTAGCCTATGTGATTTACGCCATCTTGCCAGTTTTGCGTTTGTGAGCTTAAAATTTTATGCTCGCTTAGCGCCTCAAAGCCGCTTACACTGCAAAATTCAAGCGCTCCGTCACTTAAAGCCACATAAACATCTGCGCCTTGCTTTTTAAGCAGCGATAAAATTTCGAATGCCTTGTAAAAGGCGATACTGCCGCAAACGGCAAGTAAAATTTTCTTATTTTTTAACATCGTCTTTGCCAAAGAATTTCTCAAAAAAGCCGCTTTTGTTCTCTTGTCTAGCTCTACTAATCGCTAGCGCTCCACTTTCAACATCTTTAGTGATGGTGCTACCTGCTGCGATGATGACATTATCAGCAATATTTACAGGGGCAACTAGCTGCGTATCTGAGCCAATGAAGACGTTTTTGCCGATTTTGGTTTTGTATTTCGCCTTGCCGTCGTAGTTGCATGTGATCGTGCCACAACCGATATTTGTGCCACTTTCTATCTCGCAGTCGCCAAGATAGCTTAAGTGTCCAGCTTTTACGCCGCTAAGAACGCCTTTTTTTACCTCGACAAAATTTCCTATGTGCGTGTCAGAAATTTCAGAATTTGGCCTTATGTGAGCTAGTGGGCCGATGTCTGAGTTTTTGATGATGCTACTTTCTATTACTGATGAGCTTTTGATGATGCTCTCTGTGATGACGCACTCGCCAAGGATAGTTACGTTTTCTTCGAGTACGCACTCGCCTTCAAATTTGGCTCTGCTGTCTATGAAAATGCTCTCAGGCATGCGCATCAAGACGCCAGCTTTCATCAAATTTTGCTTGATCTCATCTTGCATGATCTTTTCTGCAATACTAAGCTGAAATTTATCATTTATGCCCATGAAATTTTGCTCATTAACATTAACCGCAACACACTTTAAGCCCTTTTCATTTGCTATTTTTATGGCGTCAGTTAGGTAGTACTCTTTTTGCGCGTTTTGGTTACTTATGAGCGGTAAAATTTGCTCTAGTGCCTCGCGTTTAAAGCAGTAGCAACCAGCATTTACGCTTTTTATGGCAAGTTGTGCTTCACTAGCATCTTTTTGCTCGACGATGCCTTCAACTTTGCCATTTTTTATGATGACTCTGCCGTAGCCAAAAGGATTTGCTGCTTCAAATGAGCTCATAACCACGTCCGCTTCAGCATTTGCTAGACGCATTAGATCGGTTGATTTTACAAGAGGCATGTCACCGCAAGTGACAAGCACCTTTTCGCCGCTTAAATTTACGCTCTTTATCGCGCCAGCAGTGCCTGGGAAATTTGTATGATCTTGCTCAAAAATTTTAGTTTGAGGAAAAATTTCTTTTATTTTTTTGCTAATTAACTCTTTTTCGTAGTGAAGCACGACGCTAACGTCATTTGTGATCGCATAAGCTTGCTTTAAGATGTGAATGATCATCGGCTCACCGCAAAGTTCAAATAGAACTTTTGGACGTTTTGATTTCATTCTGGTGCCAAGACCAGCAGCTAAAATTATGATTGAAGTATTGTTCATTTTTAAGCCTTTTAACGTTAAAAATTTCGCAGATTGTAGCAAAAAATGGCAAACATTTTTTTTAATTTAACGATTGTTTCAACAAAAAGCTAATAAAATAGCAATTCTTAAGAATTTATAAATAAAGTGAGCTTAAATGGATTTAGGAACCGTCGTCGGCTGGGTTTTGACCCTAGTGCTTTTGTTTGGATCAATGGCGATAGGCGTTGGTATAGGACCATACATCGATATTCCTTCTGTGATGATCGTTTTTGGTGGTACTATCGGCGTTATGATGGTTGGCTTCAAGATGGAGACGCTTAAAGGAATTGGTAAATTTTATGGCATTGCTGTTAAACCATCAGTCGTAGTAAATTTACCTGAGACTATAAAAAAAATAGTCGATTATTCAACTAAAGCTAGACGTGATGGTATCTTATCGCTCGAAAGCGAAGTAAATAATGAGACAAATCAGTTTTTAAAAAGAGGCCTCTCAATGGCGGTCGATGGCAATGAGCCAGATGCGATAAGAGCGCTTTTAGAGATCGATATCGATCAAACTAGTACAAGACATTCAAATAATATTAAAATTTTTGAGCAAGTTGGCGGTTTTGCGGGCGCTATGGGTATGATAGGTACGCTCATTGGTCTTGTTGCGATGCTTCTTAACATGTCAGATCCTAGTGCGATCGGCCCATCAATGGCGGTTGCCTTGCTTACGACACTTTATGGTGCGATGATAGGTAACATCATAGGCGCACCTGTGGCAAATATCCTCTCTATTCGCGATGCTGATGAAGCACTTGAAAAACAAGTTGTACTTGAGGGAATCATGTCGATACAAGCAGGCGATAATCCAAGAACGCTTGAAGCTAAACTCTTAGCATTTTTACCACCAAAAGATAGAAAAAGTCAGTTTGAATAATGGGTAAGTTAATAAAACCAGAAGAGTGTCCAAAATGTATGCCTGAGTGGCTAGCTGCTTTTGGCGACCTCATGTCACTTTTGCTTTGTTTTTTCGTTTTATTACTTTCTATGGCGACAATGGATGCTAAAAAGATGGAGGCCGCTGTTGGCTCACTAGCTGGTGCTTTGAGTGTGCTTGAAGGTGGTGCTAGGCCTGAAAATCAGATAGAAAAAGAGACAGATCCAGAAAATACTCGTGCAAAAAAAACAAGCAGGCAAAAGGGCTCACAAAGCGAGCTAAGTGCGACAGTTAAAAAAATAAATGAGCTGCTAACTGCTAGTGGCGCACCTGAGATTACGATGGAAGAGAGCGAGGATGGCTTTATCGTAAGGCTTCCAGCGGCTATGCTTTTTGATAAAGATAGTGCTGAAATTTCTGGTGAAGATGCGAAGCTATTTTTAAAACGAATAGGCATGATTGTGGCGAAAATGCCCAATGATGTAAAAGCCGATATCATCGGCCATACAGATAATATAGAACCAAGCAAAGACTCAGCCTATAAAAATAACTGGCAGCTCTCAACTGCAAGGGCTTTAAGCGTGGTTGAAGAGCTAATCAACGATGGCGTACCACAAAATAGAATAATAGCTTCTGGCAAAGCTTCGTTTGATCCGATCGCTAGTAACAGCACAGAAGATGGCAGAGCTAAGAACAATAGAGTAGAAATTCACTTCATATCGCTTGAGCCAAAAAATAAAGAGGCTACTAAGAAAAGTATCCTTGATATGAGGAATTAGTCGTGAAAGCACTGCTTGCTTTAGCGGTTTTACTTTGCACGGTTTTTGGGGCTGATCCTGCGCTACCAACTATAAATTTAAGTCTAAATTCTCCAACAAATGCCGAGCAACTTGTAAATTCTCTAAACGTTTTACTAATCCTCACCGCACTTGCACTCGCTCCTTCACTCATCTTTATGATGACTAGCTTTTTGCGCCTTGTCATTGTATTTTCATTTTTACGCCAAGCCATGGGCACACAGCAAGTGCCTCCTTCAACAGTGCTTATCTCGCTTGCGATGGTTCTTACCTTTTTTATCATGGAGCCAGTTGGACAAAAGAGCTATAATGATGGCATAAAGCCTTATATAGCTGAGCAGATAGGCTATGAAGAGATGCTTGATAAGAGCTTAAAGCCTTTTAAAGAATTTATGGTAAAAAACACAAGAGAAAAAGACCTTGCACTTTTCTTTAGGATTAGAAATTTACAAAATCCAGCAAATATCGAAGAGATACCGCTAAGTATTGCAATGTCAGCTTTCATGATAAGTGAGCTAAAGACATCTTTTGAGATAGCGTTTTTGCTCTATTTGCCATTTCTTGTCATCGACATGGTCGTAAGCTCAGTGCTGATGGCTATGGGTATGATGATGCTTCCTCCTGTAATGATCTCACTGCCATTTAAACTGCTCATATTCGTGCTTGTTGATGGCTGGAATTTACTAATAGGAAATCTTGTAAAAAGCTTTCACTAATGAAAAATTTTTTATTCATTTTTTTGCCGGTATTTTTGCTTGGTTCAAATTTAAGTGTGATCGCAAACAAAGCAACGCAAAATGAAATTTCAAAGATCAAAGAGCTTGAGTTAAAAAGAGCAAATTTAAACGATGAAGCCACATTAAGCTCATATATGCCAAGCCTTAGCCTAGAGGGTTCATATGGCAAAAATACAAGCACTTTTCCAAGTATAGTCGCTAAAGAGTCAGCCGGTGTGCTAACTAGGATAGATTTTTTGCTTTATGACGGCGGAGCGAGAGAGGCTAGGCTAAAGATGAGCCAGCTTTTAAAAAACAAAGCCGCCATAGCAAGTGATGAAGCCAAAAACTACCTTGCATTTAAGGCCGTAAATTTATACTTTAACGCAGCTGCACTTGAAAATATAATCGCAGCCAAACAGGCTCAAGCAAATTTTTTAAAAGGCGTTTTAGATAAGCTTGAAAAGGCAAATAAAGCAGGTCTTGCCGCAAAAGATGAGCTTGAAAATGTAAGGGCTAAATATTACTTAGCTAATAGCACACAGCTTGAATACAAAAACAAAATGGAGCAAATCTTAAATGAAATAAATTTGCTAACTGGTGAGAAAATTTTGCCAGTAGGCGGAGCAAAGATGGCTGATATTAGCTCAAATTTAGCTTCAAAGAATGCTGAGCTTGATAGACTAAGCCAAGATATATTTTTAGGCGAGGCCAAGCTTAGCGAGGCAAAGGCTGGTTTTTTGCCTCAAATAATGCTTTATGACACATATGGATTTTATAAAAATAATTACGATATCGATCTAGGCAGGCTTAGTTCTTACCGTTCATACGTGGATAAATACTTAAAAGAAGATACTCATGGCAATAAATTTGGTATCGCTTTTAAATGGAAAATTTTTGATTTTTTCGCCACTAGTAAGATGAGTCAGGCTCAAAAGATCGCACTTGATGAGGCAAGGCTAAATTTGGAGTATAAAAGGCGTGAAAACGAGACAAGGCTTAAAAATTTGCAAAGTGAAATCGTGGTGCTTGCTTCAAAAATCGCTTCACTAAACGAATATGTAAGAGCAAGCGATTTGGCATTAAAAGCTAGCTATGAGAAGTATAACTCCGGGCTTTTGGGATATAGCGACCTGCTTGAGGCACTCTCTCAAAAATTTGATGCCATTAGCCTTTTTGAGAGTGCAAAAGATGAGCTTGAGATTAAAAAAGCGGAGTTCTTTTTTGAAAATGGCGAGCCGATTTTGGAGAGGATTAAAGATTGAAAAAGCTGATAATTTTAATGATATTTTGTATTTTTTCATTTGCAGGGGAGGAAATTTTTGCTGATTTTGAAGTCTATGCCAAGCAAAGCTCAAAGCTTGCATTTGAGAGCAGCGGCAAGGTGGATAAAATTTTTGTAGATGTTTCAAGTCATGTTAAAAAAGGCGATGTTTTAGCTAGCCTTGATCAAAGTAGCCTAGAAATCGCTCTAAAAAAGGCAAAAAATGATCTTGAACTTGCAAAAAATGCTAGTGAATTTGCAAAAAATACTTTAAACAAATTCACTCAAGTAAGAGACGTCACTTCAAAGCAAGAATTTGATGAGGTAAAGTATAAATTTGACGAAGCGATACTTCGGGTTCAAAGTGCACAAATTGCTATTTTAAATGCGCAAGATCGCCTTAAAAAAGCTGTTTTAAAAGCCCCATTTGATGGCGTCATAGCTAGTAAAAATATTGAGCTTGGAGAGGGTGTTTCGCCGCTTAGTCCAGCTTTTATTTTAAACTCAAAAGAGGCAAAAATTTTAATAGCAATCGACGAAAAATATGTAGATTTGGTAAAGATTGGCGATACATTTAAATTTAAACTTGACGCAGCAAGCGATGAAAAAGAGGTAAAAATCGTGCTTATCTATCCAGAGATCAAGCGAGAGACTAGAAAATTTTACGCCGAGGCTTATGATATGAGCTTAAAACCTGGCATGTTTGGTCAAGGCAGAGTGCTAGTTAGTAACAGAAAATGATAAAAACAGCCATCAACCGCCCTATAACTACATTAATGGTTTTTTTAAGCCTCGTTGTCTTTGGAATTTATTCTCTAAAGACGATGAATGTAAATTTATATCCGCAAGTAAATATCCCAATCGTTAAGATCACGACCTACGCAAACGGCGATATGAACTACATCAAGACAAAGATCACGCAAAAGATCGAGGATGAAATTTCAAGTATTGAAGGCATCAAGAAAATTTACTCAACTAGCTTTGATAATCTAAGTGTAGTCAGCATCGAATTTGAGCTAAACAAAGACCTAGAGAGCGCTACAAACGACGTCCGCGACAAGATGCAAAAGGCAAGGTTAAACACAAACTACGAGATAGAAAAGCTAAATGGCCTATCTTCAGCCGTCTTTAGCCTCTTTATCACAAGGCTTGATGGCAACGAAACTAAGCTCATGCAAGAGATCGATGATGTGGCAAAGCCATTTTTGGAGCGCATTAGCGGCGTTTCGAAGGTCAAGACAAATGGTTTTTTAGAGCCAGCGGTGAAAATTTTACTAGATAGATTTAAGCTAGATAAAAACGCCCTTAGCGCAAATGAAGTGGCAAATTTGATAAAGGTTGAAAATTTAAAAGCGCCACTTGGAAAGATAGAAAATGAGCAAATTCAAATGGCGATCAAGTCAAATTTTAGCGCCAAAAGCATAGATGAGATAAGAAATTTAACGATCAAACAAGGGGTATTTTTAAAAGATATCGCAAGTGTTGATCTTGCTTATAAAGATGCAAACGAAGCAGCGATAATGGATAAAAAAAGTGGCGTCTTGCTTGGTCTTGAGCTAGCCCCAGACGCAAACGCTCTAACAGTGATCGCTCTAGCTAAATCAAAGCTAGATCAGTTTAAAAGCCTGCTTGGCAATGAATACAACGTAAAAATAGCTTATGATAAGAGCGAAGTGATACAAAAGCACATCGATCAAACCGCCTTTGATATGATCCTTGGCGTCTTGCTAACTATCGTGATCGTATATCTTTTTTTAAGAAATTTCTCTATCACCATCATCTCAGTCGTAGCGATACCAACTAGCATCGTAGCGACATTTTTCATCATAAATGCCCTAGGCTACGACATAAACCGCCTAAGTCTTATCGCCCTTACGCTTGGCATTGGAATTTTCATAGATGATGCGATAGTTGTCACTGAAAATATCGCTAGTAAGCTAAAAGATGAGCCAAATGCCCTAAAAGCAAGCTTTGCAGGTATAAAAGAGATAGCATTTAGCGTCTTTGCGATCTCACTCGTTCTGCTTTGCGTCTTTGTGCCTATCGCCTTTATGAGTGGCATCGTTGGCAAGTACTTTAACTCATTTGCGATGAGCGTGGCAGCTGGTATCGTCATATCGTTTTTTGTTAGTATCTTTCTCGTGCCAACGCTTAGTGCAAGGTTTGTAAATGCCAAAGAAAGCAGCTTTTTTCTAAAGAGCGAGCCATTTTTTGAAGCACTTGAAAATTTATATGAGAAAATTTTAGTCTTAGCGCTTAAATTTAAGCTCATATTTTTAGCTATAACGCTTGCGGTCGTTGTTTGCTCATTTGCTCTGGCTAAATTTGTAGGCGGCGACTTCATGCCAAGCGAGGATAACTCGGAGTTTAACATCTACTTTAAGCTTGATCCTTCACTTAGCTTGCAAGCTAGCAAAGAGAGGCTAAAAGATAAAATTTCACTCATAAACGCCGATCCTCAGGTAGCTTACGCCTACTTCATCCTTGGCTACACAGATGCCAAGCAACCCTATCTTGTAAAAGCTTACGTTAGGCTAAAAGAGCTAAAAGATAGAGCTAATCACGAGCGGCAAAACGCTATCATGCAGAGGTTTCGCGACAAGCTAAAAAGTGACGACATGAGCGTCATTGTAGCTGACTTGCCAGTTGTTGAAGGTGGTGATGTGCAGCCAGTTAAGCTTACTATCACCTCTGAAAATGGCAAAGATCTAGAGAAATTTGTGCCAAAGATCAGCAAGATGCTAAAAGAGATAAATGACGCAACGGACGTAAATTCGCCCGAAGAAGATCTGCTAAAACGCGTTCAAATTTCTATCGATGAAGATAAGGCTAAGAGGCTAAATTTAGACAAAGCCAGCATTGCAAGCGCCGTTTATAGCGCATTTAGCCAGAACGAGGTCTCTGTTTTTGAAAACGAAAATGGCAAAGAATATGAGCTTTACATGCGCCTTGATGATAAATTTAGAAGCGATACAAATGATATCTTACAGACCAAGATAAGAAGCAGTGAGGGCTTTTTCGTGACACTTGGCGATGTGGCTACGATTAGTTTTGAGCAAAAGCCAGCTAGCATTTCAAGGTTTAATAGAGCCGATGAGATCAAATTTCTAGCAAATACTAAAAACAACGCTCCACTAAATAGTGTGGCAAATGAAATTTCAAAGAAGCTTGATGAAATTTTGCCAGCAAATTTCAAGTATAAATTTCTAGGATTTGTTGAGCTGATGGATGATACGAACGCCTCTTTTATCTTTACGGTGAGCGCTAGTGCAGTGCTTATTTACATGGTGCTAGCCGCACTTTACGAGAGCTTTTTGCTGCCATTTCTTATCATGCTAGCCATGCCACTTGCCTTTTGTGGCGTCGTGATCGGTCTTTTTATAAGTGGCAATCCATTTAGCCTATTTGTCATGGTTGGCGTCATCTTGCTCTTTGGCATGGTCGGTAAAAACGCTATCTTAGTCGTTGATTTTGCAAACCACTTTGCAAATAGCGGCATAGAGGCAAACGAAGCTGTAAAAATGGCTGCTAAAAAGCGACTAAGGGCTGTTTTGATGACCACCTTTGCGATGATATTTGCCATGCTGCCTCTTGCTCTTAGCAGAGGCGCTGGCTTTGAGGCCAACTCGCCTATGGCCATAAGTATCATCTTTGGGCTCATTAGTTCGACCTTGCTAAGCTTGCTTGTCGTGCCAGTGCTTTTTGCATGGGTCTATAATCTTGATAAATTTATAAGAAAATTTTATGAAAGGGAGAGAATTTGAAGAAAATTTTGGCAGTTTTGCTCTTTGCTTTGCCCCTTTGGGCTGGAAATTTACTAGAGATCATCGCTCTAGCGCAAAGTGCAAGGCTTGAGAGTTTGAAAGAATTTAATAAAAATGAATATATAAATAAAAATAAGAGTAAAAAGCTAAATTTATCCCTTGATGGCAGATATACCTTTGTGCCTGATGAGATAAAGGGCGGATATATGACAAAGGCAGGCTCGATCACGGCAAAGGTTGAGTATCTTATCTTTGATGGCGGTGCGAGCGAGGCTGCTGATAAAATTTTAGACCACAAGGGCGTGGAGAAAATTTACAAAGATGAAGAGCTGATGAATTTAACCGCTTTTCAGGTCGCAAAGGTCTATTTTAACGCCGTTGCCCTAAATTCACTTATAAATTTAGAGACAAAATTTGTCGATAGCTTTGCTAAGGCTGCGGCTGAAAATGAGTTTTGGTTTGAGTATGGCGAGATAAATAAAGCTGAGTTTGATGCGATAAATTTTACTCTTAGTAAAAAAAGAGCTGAGCTTGACGAGCTTGGACTTAAGCTAGCTGAGCTAAACTCAAGGATAAATTTGCTCTCAAATGGTGAGATCGGCTTTAACGCTGGCTCAAAGATAATGATGCCTGATTTTAGCAAAGATGATATAAGCGCAAAACTTGGGGCGATGGAGCAAGAAAAATTTATAAAAGAGCAAGAAAATGAGAAGCAAAAGAGTAAATTTGCTCCAAAAATTTATTTAAAAGATACGCAAAGTGTGAATAATAACAGCTTTAAAAAAGGTGAGAGGACGACTTCGCAGATGATAGGCGCTTACGCTGATGCGAACAAGCCTAGAGTAGAGTTTGAGTGGAAGCTACCTGATAGCTTAAGTCTTAGCAAACAAAGTCAAGTTAAACGCATTGAAGAGCAAAAGGCGGCACTTGATCTAAGCGATGAAGAAAATAGGATAATCACTCGTCTAAAAGAGCTAGAAAGCACGATCAAAGGCTTAAGTGCAAAGTTAAATTTGCAAGATTTTAAGCAAGGTAAGCTTGATAGTGATTTTGTTGATTTGTTAAATGGTTATCTTGATGGCGAGATAAAATATGAAGAATTTTTGTTTGTGAGTGAGAAAAATTTTAGCGATAGGGCAAATTTCATACTTGATGGCGATTTACTTGAGCTAAATAAACTTGAGTATTTTTTCGAATGTGCAAGAAAAATAAATGAGGTGATAATTGAATAAACTGATCTTTGTAACCATTTTGTGGGCGTTTAGCTTTAGTTTGATAGGTGAGTTTTTAGCTGGCAAGGTTGATAGCTATTTGGCTGTTTTTATTCGGGTTGCGCTTGCGAGCTTAGTCTTTTTGCCATTTACAAAATTTCGTGGCATCAGTCCAAAGCTAGCATTTGGCATAATGGCTATCGGAGCGGTGCAAATAGGACTTATGTATCTATTTTATTACAATTCATTTTTGTATCTAAGCGTGCCAGAAGTCGCACTTTTTACCATTTTTACGCCGTTTTATGTGACGCTCATCTACGATGCATTTAGCTTTAAATTTAGACCACTTTATCTATTTAGCGTTGGCGTTGCGGTTTTTGGAGCTTTGGTTATAAAATATGGTGCTATAAACGATGGTGTATTAAAGGGCTTTTTACTAGTGCAAGCGGCAAATATCTGCTTTGGAGCAGGGCAGAGTGCATATAAGGCACTTTTAGAAAAATTTGACGTGGATCAAAAAAATGTCTTTGGCTACTTTCATTTTGGGGCATTTTTTGTAGCTGTCGTTGCGCTTCTTACTCTTGGCAATCCAGCCAAATTTTCACTTACTTCAACGCAAATTTTAGTGCTTCTCTGGCTTGGCATAGTAGCTAGTGGAGTTGGATATTTTATGTGGAACAAAGGTGCTTGCGAGGTCGATAGCGGCGTGCTTGCCATCATGAATAACGCTCTAATTCCAGCTGCCATCATTGTAAATTTAGTCTTTTGGCAAAAGGATACAAACTTAACTAGGCTAATTTTAGGCGCTGTTATAATGTATATATCTTTGATAATTCACAACAAGATAATGAAATTTTATGGTATGAAGATCGCTTAGGCGTAAATTTTATAGCTAGCAATAGCAAAGCACAAAAGCCCAAGCAGCGGTAAAATGTAGAATATGGATTTAAATTTTATAGCTAGAAGTGAAGCGATATTATAAAAGATAAAAATAATGGCTGGCACGAAAATTTTAGTCGAGCTTAGTCTAAAATTTAAAACATTATTTAGCAAGCCATCAAAAATGTCGCCATACGAAGCGATGTGAAGCGCAGCACTTAATGGATAAAAAACGCTAAAGATGTAGTTGATAGCAAGGACACTAAGCTGCTGTAAGCTAATGAGCGGAAAGAAATAAAGCACGCAAATTTCCATTGCAAAGCAAACATATAAATTTAAAAGAATAAGATGAATGAAGGGTGAAAATTTATCTTTTAGGTGTTTAAAATATAAAAATATGTAAAAAACGCCCATAAGTGAAAAGTAAAAACCTACGCTAAAAAGTAGCTGCGGAAAGAGCGATATACTAACAAGTGCTACTATAAAAAGTGTTTTGAAGTTTAAAATTTTAACGCCTTTTAACGTGCAATAAAATCCTAAAATGCTCATTAAAAATGCTCGCAAAAAGCTTGGTATAAAGCCTATTATAAAAAAGTAAAATGACAAGACTATAAAAACTATAATGGCTAGATCAAAGTTGTAGTTTCTAAAAGGTAAAAATCTCGCATATAAAAATTTTAAAAGCGGCCTAAATACAAAAAATATAACTGCGCTTATAAAGCCTAAATGATAGCCACTTATGGCTATAAGATGCGCTATACCAAGGTGCGAGACGTCATCTCTTAACTCTGCGTCAATACTTGTGCCTAAAAATAGAGCCGAGTAGAGCTGTGAAATTTTGCTATTTTCATGCTGGGCGTAGATGAGTGATTGTAGTTTTTGGTTGATATTTAGCGTGGCTTTTTGTGGTAGTTTTTCGCGTGAAAAGCTAGGCATATAAAAGGAGGAAGCAAGATAGTCTTTAAAATTAACGTCTAAATTTATGACGCTTAGAAATATATTATCTCCAGCTTTAAAGTCATCTGTTTTAGCTCCAAGTGTATAAAATATAAACTCATCAGTCTTAAGCTTTAAAATTTGCCTTTTCTTGCCGTCATCTCCAAGCTTTTCGTAGCTAGAAATCACGGTTGCTGTTAGCTCTTGTTCGCCTTTGTCCATAAAAATTTGATATTTATGGTAGCTAATAGCCAAATTTACAGAAAAAATACAAAGGCAAAATAGACAAAATATAGTAAAAATTTCTCTATTTTTTAAAGCTTTAAAACGCATCAGCCTTCAAATGAAACATCAGATACTGGCATTGCAGACATATCTTCAAATCTTGAGTGTTGCTTTTGAAAGAGCACATCAACTGAGCCAGTTTCGCCATTTCTATTTTTGCCAACTATGATCTCAGCCTTTTCTTGAAGTTTATTAAAGACATGATTGCTCTTGTACTCTTTGCCCTCGGCACTTGCGCGTTTTTCTTTCTCTTTTTCTTCTTGTTCTAGATAAAACTCATCTCTATAAACAAAAAGAATGATGTCAGCATCTTGCTCGATCGCTCCTGACTCTCTTAGATCGCTTAGCATAGGGCGTTTGTTTGCGCGAGATTCGAGGCTTCTGTTTAGCTGAGAAAGTGCGATGATCGGCATATCTAGCTCACGTGCTAAAAGCTTTAATCCACGAGAAATTTCAGCTATTTGGACGTGACGATCAGCGTAGTTATTTGTACTCATCATAAGACCGATGTAGTCAATCACGCAAAGTGAAATTTCAGGATGCATAGCCTTTAGTTTTCGCATTTGTGTTCTTACTTGATGGATGTTTACATAGCCGCTATCATGTACAAAAAGCTTGCTAGCAGCAAACTCTTCGCAAGCATCGCTAAATCTAGCCAACGCTTCATCATCCATCTTTGCAGTCATTATGTCTTGAAGCGGGATAGAGGTCTTGCTTGCTAGCATTCTCATCATTATCTGCTCAGCTGGCATCTCGAGCGAGAAGAAAACAACTCCGGCATTATTTTTTAAAACCTGACTCATAAAATTTAAACAAAGTGTCGTTTTTCCCATGCCTGGACGAGCTGCGACGATGATGAGGTCTCCATTTTTAAAGCCCTTTATCATCTCATTTAGCTTTTTAAATCCAGTATCAAGTCCAACAATATCTTTTTCACCAAGCAAGGCTTGAGCATTAATATGATCCATCATTTTCATGATGATCTCTTTGCCTTCTTTTATGACTCCAGTGCTTCCACCTTCTATCAAAGAGTAAAATTCCTGACTAAGATCATCGACCATATCACGGCTTGGCTTATCTTCATTTACTTTGCTTGGTATATTGTGAGCGATCTTTACAAGACTTCGTTTTATAGATTTTTCTCTTAGTTCGTTTGCGTATTTTTGAATGTCTATTAGGGAATTTGTGCCCAAAATATCTAGTATTAGCTCTTCGTCGTATTTTTCGCCAAGTCTATTTTTTAAAAATGGCATAGTTATGGGATCATCGCTATTTAGGCATGCCACCATTGCATCATATATTTGTGAATGCCCTTTTAGATAAAAATCCTTTGCCTTAACAATGTCAAAAATTTCACCTAAAATATCGTTGTTTTGCAAAATGGAGCTTAGTATAGCTCGCTCCATATCAATGTCGTAAAGGTTGGTAAAATCTATTTCGTTAACTCTTTGCTTTGCCACAAATTTTCCTTTAGTCTCTACTTTTTATCTCATCGTCGATCTCTTGTAAAAATCTATCCACAAGCTCGCTCTCAGGCAGTCTTGCGACCACTTCGCCGTGACGCATGATCATGCCATTGCCTTTGCCAAATGCTATGGCAACATCCGCACCTTTTGCCTCACCTATAGCATTTACCACGCAGCCCATGACTGAGACGTTTAACGGCTCTTTTATACCTTTTGTTTTTTCTTCTACGAGCTTTACTGCTGCCATGAGATCAGCTTGCAAGCGCCCGCATGTTGGGCATGAGATGATGTTTAACCCCTCTTTTTGACGGCCACTATCTTTTAAGATCGCCTTTGCGACTTTGATCTCTTCTTCAAGCTCGCCAGTTATGCTAACTCTCATCGTATCGCCGATGCCTTCAAGCAAAAGCCCACCAAGAGCGATCGCGGACTTGATAGTCGCGTGAAATATTGTACCAGCCTCAGTAACACCAAGATGAAATGGATAGTTTGTCTTTGGGCGAAGCGCTCTATAAGCTTGCATCGTGCGTTCAACGTCGCTTGATTTGAGCGAAATTTTAATGTCTGTGAAGTCAAAATCCTCAAGAAGCTTGATGTTATACATCGCACTCTCCACCATCGCCTCAACTGTGCGGCCATAGCGATCCTCAAACTGCTTTTCAAGCGAGCCAGAATTTACACCTATGCGGATAGGTAAATTTCGCTGCTTGCAGGCATCAACGACTGCTTTTATGTTTTTTGCTGAGCCGATGTTGCCCGGATTTATACGGATAGCATCAACAAATTCGCTAACAATGAGTGCGTAGGTGTGGTTAAAATGAATGTCTGCAACGACTGGAATAGGTGAGCCCGCAACTATCTGTTTTAGCGCGCTGGCGTCTTCTTTGTCAAAAACTGCGCAGCGCACGATGTCACAGCCTGCAAAATATAGCCTTTGTATCTGTTCAAGCGTGCCTTTTACGTCTTTTGTCTTTGAAAATGTCATTGATTGCACGGATATTGGCGCGTCGCCACCTATTAAAACATTGCGAATTTTTATCTGTTTTGTTGGGTATCGTTGCAAAATTTTGCCTTTAAATTTTTATTGGGGATTATAAAGAAAAATGGCTTTTAAAAGGCTTGAAAATTTATTTTTAATAGTTTATAAAAATTAGTATTTTTATTGGATGTAGTTTCTAAAATTTTACTTACTCTTTATAGCCAACTTATCAAATTCCATAATGCTTTCATAAGCATTAGGTTTCTCTATATGTCTATTTTTAAAATTTGCCATGTCTTTGTTGGATAGTTTTTAGACTAGCATTTTTAACTAAAATTGACTGGATCAATATCGATATCGCTAAGCTCGCTTTTGCAGAGGCTTGCAGCTTTTAAAAGAGGTATATGAGAGTTTGAGCGGAGTAAAATTTCATATCTAAATTTGCTTCCAAGATACTCTATCTGGCACTTTCCGTATCCTATGATCTCAAGCTCATCGCTTCTTAAAGGTTCTATTCTTTGCACAAATTCATTCATTGTATTTTTTACTATGTGTTCATCTTTATGTGAGATGATAATGCGAAGAAGCCTAGTAAATGGCGGATAAAGCTCTTTTCTATAATCTATCTCTTCTTTTAAAAATGCGTCATAATCACTGATGTAGCTCTCAAAAAATTCTCTTTGTTTGCTTTGAATGATAACTCTGCCAACCCCGTTTCTACCAGCTCTTCCGGCTACTTGCATGGCAAGAGCAAGTGTTCGTTCTCTGGCTTTATAATCAGGAAAATTTAAAAGCTCGTCAAAGCCCATGATGACAGCAAGCTCAACGTTGTGATAATCATGCCCTTTGCTTAGCATTTGCGTACCAAGCAAGATATCTATCTTGCCGTCGTTAAATTCTTTTAAAGCCTTTACGAGCTTGTTTTGAGTCGTTATCTCGTCCCTGTCAAATTTAGCGATTCTGGCGTTTGCAAACTCATTTTGCAGCCTCTCAAGTAGTTCGCTCGTACCGATCTTTTTGGCCTCTATCATCTCGCTACCGCACTGGTGACAAGTTTTCGGCACAGCCATTTTATGCTCGCAGTATTGACACTTTAGTACGTTTTGTTTTTTATAATAGCTCATACCGATACTGCAAAATGGGCACTTTAGCGTTTCACCGCAGTTTTTGCAGACTAGATATTTAAAATTTGCCCTTGTTGGCAGGCAGATGACAGCTTGCTTTTTATTTGCGAGTGTTTTTGAAATTTCATCTTTTAAAATTTCACTAATTCCAGTCTCGCTCTCGTCAAAAATGTAATTTTTTTGCGAATCAAAATATGTCCCTTTTAAGCGAAAATACTCCTGCTTGTAAAAGCTAGTAAGGCTTGGCGTGGCACTTCCAAGCACCACTTGTAGATCAAATTTACTAGTTAAAAAGAGGGCGAGATCTCTTGCGTTGTAGTGTGGCTTTGAGCCTGTATTTTTATAGCTATCGTCGTGTTCTTCGTCGATGATGATAAGTTTTAGTTTTTCAAGTGGTAAAAATAAAGCCGACCTCGCACCTGCAACGAGTCTAACTTTCCCACTTTTTATATCTTTTAAAATTTGCTCTTTTTTCTTTGACGTGATCTTTGAGTGCCAGACTGCTACTGCCTCGCCAAAGAAGTTCTCAAGGCGTTTTTGCATTTGTGGCGTGAGTGAAATTTCGGGCATTAAAAATAGCGCCTGAGTACCTGCATTTAAAATTTCTCTAATCTTAGCGATGTAAATTTCGCTTTTTCCGCTTCCAGTGTCGCCAAAGATGAGTGAAATTTTACGTTTATTTATAAAATCCAAAGCCTCTTGCTGTTTTTCGCTTAGTTTGGGTGCCACATTAAAATTTTGATTTTCAAAAATTTGATCTACTGCAATAGTGTCATTTGGTTCAAATAAATTTAGGCTGACGCCAAGCTCGCACGTGTAATATTTTGAGATAAATATTGCCAATTCGCTTTGCATTGAAGTTAGATTAATCGGTAGAATTTCTAAAATTTTACTTGTTTTAAACTCTGGTTTGCCAGTCTCTTTTATGATAAAAGCAGTAAGAATTTTGCCTCTTAAAGAAGCTTTTACGCCTTGAAATTTTTCTAGTTTTTGATCGCTTTCATAAGTTAGCGGGGCTAAATTTAGCCCATAAAATGCGAGTATGTAATAATGCATTACTGAAGTGATTTGCAAATTTCATTTTCATCGCTGCAACCAAAATCACCAGTATTTTTGTCGTATTTGAAATTTGCTACTTTGCCATCTAGCCTAAATGTATATTTGTCATCGCTTATTCTGTGCCAGCCATTTTTGCTACCGCTATCTTTTATCGGTATGTTTATAACATTTTTAAAGAGTTTGCTTGGATCGCCATCGTCTAGCTTTTGTGGAAATTCTGGCTTTGCTTGCAAGATATTGTCATTGTATTTTAGTGAAATTCCGCTTCTTATAGCGGCAAGTTGAGTTTTTGCATTTGAGACGGTAGCATCACTTCTAGAAAAAAATAGCCTAGGTATAGCGACTGTGCTTAAAATACCTAGTATAACTACTATAAATATTAGCTCAAGCAAGGTGTAAGCTCGTCTTTTCATCTCTCTTCTCGCTTTAATATCTCATCAACGTTGCCAGTTAAATTTTTTACCGCCTTTATCACAGCATAATTTTCATAACATTTTTCTATAAAGGCGTTTAAAAGCTCTTTTGGCTCGATGAATTGGCGTCCGCCCATTAAATTTTGCCAGTCATCTTCAAAGAATTTAGCAAAATCATCATCAAGCGTGATCGTGTAGTCGCGAGATGATATCGTGAGCGTGATTTTTTTCATATTTTAGCCAAGCTTATCTGCCAAGGACAGCTTCGATTTTTCTCATTACATCGTCAGCTTCGGTATTTTTCTTGTCAAGATCCTCTTCTAAACGCATGATTTGATTGCTTTTTGCCTCATTTTGTGCTTTTAAAGTTACGATCTCATTACGCAACTCTTCGTTCGTTTTGCAAAGTTCGTCATATTTTGTGATCAGGTCATTTACTTTATCGCTTAGTGTGGTTAAGATCGCATTATCTTCAAACATAAAAGTTCCTTTAAAATAATAATTAGGCTCGTATTCTAACACGCAGAGGCTAAATTCTTATTAAAATTCTCATTTGACAAAGCACTATCTTTGCTATAAAATTCACCCAAATTTAAAGGCAATCAATGAGTAAATTTGAAATTTCATCTAAATTTAGCCCAAGCAGCGACCAAGCAAGAGCGATAAAAGAGATAGTAAAAAGCATAAAATCAGGCAATAAATACCAAACTCTTCTAGGCGTGACAGGATCTGGCAAGACTTTTACCATGGCAAATGTCATACGTGAGCTAAACATGCCAACGCTTATAATGACGCATAACAAATCCTTAGCTGCGCAGCTTTATAGCGAATTTAAGGGCTTTTTCCCAAAAAATCACGTCGAGTACTTCATAAGCTACTACGACTACTACCAGCCAGAGGCCTACATCCCAAGAAGTGACCTATATATAGAAAAGGATAGCTCGGTAAATGAGGAGCTTGAGCGCCTGCGCCTCTCTGCGACGGCTAGTTTACTAAGCTTTGATGATGTGATCTGCGTGGCTTCAGTCTCTGCAAACTACGGACTTGGTAACCCAAGCGAGTATAAGGGGATGGTGGCATATCTTAGCGTGGGTGAAAAGATAAGCCAAAGAAAGCTTTTAGAGCAGCTTGTGGATATGGGCTATAAGCGCAACGACAACTACTTTGACAGGGGGGATTTTCGTGTAAATGGCGATGTGGTTGATATTTATCCAGCGTATTACAACGACGAAGCCCTAAGGGTTGAGTTTTTTGGCGATGAGATCGATACGATGTATCATTTTGACGTGCTTGATAATAAACGGCTCAAAGACATTTCTAAATTTACGCTTTATGCGACCAGCCAGTTCATCGTGGGCGCTGATAGGCTAAAGATCGCTATGAAAGAGATCGAAGAGGAGCTTGATATTCGTTTAAAAGAGTTTAACGAGCAGGGCAAGCTAGTAGAGGCGCAGAGGCTAAAGCAAAGGGTGGAGTTTGACCTTGAGATGATGGCAAGTACGGGTATGTGCAAAGGCATCGAAAACTACGCACGCCACCTAACTGGTCAAAAGCCCGGAGAGACGCCGTACTCGATGTTTGACTACTTTGAGATAAGCGGCAAAGACTATCTTGTTATCGTCGATGAGAGTCATGTGAGTTTGCCGCAGTTTAGGGGTATGTACGCAGGCGATAGGAGCCGTAAAGAGGTGCTTGTGGAGTATGGGTTTCGCTTACCATCAGCGCTTGATAACAGGCCGCTTAAATTTGATGAATTTATAAGCAAAAAGGCGAAATTTCTCTTTGTCTCAGCCACGCCAAACGAATACGAGCTTGGCATCAGCCAGGGGCATGTCTATGAGCAAATTTTGCGTCCTACTGGACTGCTTGATCCTTTGATCGAGATAAAAGATAGTGACAATCAAGTCGAGGCACTATTTGACGAGGCAAAGGCAGTGATCGCTAGAGGTGAGCGCGTGCTGGTTACGGTGCTAACTAAAAAGATGGCCGAGGAGCTAAGCCGCTACTACATCGAGCTTGGCGTCAAGGTCAAGTATATGCACTCAGACATCGACGCAATCGAGCGAAATGAGATCATTAGGGGGCTTAGAAGCGGCGAATTTGACATGCTAATAGGCATAAATTTACTCCGTGAGGGACTTGACCTGCCTGAAGTGAGCCTGATAGCGATCATGGACGCCGATAAAGAGGGCTTTTTGCGCTCGACCACAAGCCTTATACAGACGATGGGGCGCGCGGCTAGAAATGTAAATGGCAAGGTGCTAATGTTTGCCAAAAAGATCACGCACTCGATGAAAGAGGCGATCGATACGACAACAGCTAGGCGTAAATTTCAAGATGAGTACAACAAAGCTCACGGCATCACGCCGCACTCTGCAAGCAGGAATATCGAAGAGAGCTTGCACGTCGAAGATGATGGTGAAATTTATAAACGTGGTAAAAATTTAGAGAAGATGCCAGCTAGCGAGCGAGCTGCGATCGTAAAAGAGCTAAGAAAGCAGATGCTTGAAGCGGCGGCACAGCTGGAGTTTGAGAAGGCGGCGGCGCTGAGAGATGAAATAGCAAAGATGAGAAAATTATAAAAAAGACAAGCCCTTTTTATTTTATACTGCGTTGGATATCGCTTCAAACTTCGGTCACGTATCATATATACGCTCCCTTGTTTTTGCTCATCCGCCTTGTCTAAAACAAAAAATTTCTTGTCTTTGGCGATTTGTCTTTTTCTGCTATACGTCGTTGAAATTTTACTCTACTTCATGTATACTCCTTTGTATCATAAAATTTCGCCTCGTCTCCTCGTAGCGAAGTCTCGTTGCAAGCAAGACGAAGCAAGCAAAAAATACTGTATCTTAGAGTTTAAAAATTACCAAACAAAACAAAAAAATCTTGTCTTGGTAGTTTAAATTTTACGAGCTGAACTTATATGTTCTATCTTCGGTCGAAAATTTCTTCGTAGCATTTAAAATCATCACAAGATGCTTTGCCTTGATGATTCAGTAGTCAAAATTTAAATTTTATGTGTCTAGTCTGCACAAATTTTAAACTGCGCAACATTTAAATCTATCACAAAATATTACCGCTTTTGAGCCCATTCGTATCGTAAATTTTACCTCGTCTCCTCATAGCGAAACTAAAGACAAAAAAATCATCTTGTCTTTAGCTGTTTAAACTATAAATTTATCGCCAGATGCCGTTTTATGATCTATCCTGTTCTCTTGTATCTTTTTTCACGCTATACCAAGCAATTAATAAAAAGAAAAACTCTGCTATATTAAAAAGGTCTATGTTTTTGGTTAAAAGGCCTATAAAGTCTGGTCTACCTGGAAATAGTAGTGCTAAAAGTATGACCGAACTTATCGCAAACAATATAAAATTTATCCAAAATAGCCTACTTTTAGTTGCGCTCACTAATCTTGTTGTAAATAAAAATAAAAATACTGTAGCTAACAAATGAGCAAATACTCCAATGTATAAGATTGTATTGGCACTAGAAACTAAAGATTTAATTGAGGCATTGTGCGTACCAAAGATATTTAAAAAATTATAATTGTAAGCATATATATACATGTAGTCAGTTGTTGCTTTTGCTATTGTAAATATCACAAAAAGGATAGAGAAAAATAAGAAATTTGTATGTAGTCTTATCTCATTTAACGTATGTGCTATCTGCTTAACGGCAGAGTAAATAGCCACTAATACTACCAAGTAAGTAAGAGGCTTTATAAATATTATTGGTCGAAGCGACATTCTTTCTTGATGTGCTAACAAATATTCAAAAAATATATAGTAAAAAAAAGTTGCAACAAGGCCAAATAAACAAGCTGTCGCGGCTAATTGGCTTGAAGATTTGATAGTAGCCACATTTAAAATCCCGCCTTCGCTAGTTGCTTGGATTTCGTCACTACTTACTTGTGTCTTTAGTCGCCACCATGCGATTAAAGCAAGAAAGAAAGCTCCAATGTCAATATAATCATAAATTTTATGATCAATTTTAATAAAGTAGCTTGCTATATGAGATGCGCCAAATAATGCATAAGTCCAAAACATTTTTTCTTTTGTTGTTTTTATTAATTTTGCGATAGATATAAATAAAAATAGTGATGCTGTTACGAATAATACTCTCAATAAATAGCTACGATAAATAAATAGCTGTTTAAATAGGTCATGATTATACATGATCTCTTCGTCGCTATAAAAATGATTCAATATCGTAAAGATAAAATCATCATTGTTAAAATTTCTTTCTCCTAGATACATAACAATTTTAAAAGTCAAAAGAGTTAAAATCACATATATCAAAATGAAAATAGTAAAAATTTTAAAATATGTTCTTAGTTTTGAGGAATTATAAACAGAACATATCAATGAAATGGCAAAAAATAAAAGTAGCCAACTGATAGAGTCGCAGCATGCTTTGAGGATAAGGCTGAAATCACGATCAAGGGTTTTGTAAAGTCCTGAAACGAAAACTAGATACTTAAATATCGCCACGATACAAGATATAATCCCCAACTCTCTGGCGCTTTTTAACATATATTTTTTTTCTTGTTGTAACTGTTCCAAATTTGTTCCTTAAATTAAATTAGTTATTTTATTGTAATTAGTCTAAAAAATATTTAAATATTTTAAATCAGGTTAATTTATTTTAATTTGGTATTTATTTATCTCGTGACTGGCCTTAAAAAGTAGCTAGAAACCGCTCAGATAAGCGATTCTATGGCGATAAAGTAAAATGAGTGCATTAGGCTAAAGATGTCAGCGATCTTACCGATGACCGTTGCGAATATGCCACCGATCGTTATACTAAGGCCAAGCGTTACGCCGGAGGCTAGGGCGATTTGATTTGGTTATAAAGACTAGCGTCCCTTTTAGGCCAAAATTTCCCACAAAAACGGCGACTAAAATGGGCCCAACCGCGAAGCCCACGTTGCCACCAAATGAAAATATACTTATACTTTGGCTCTATTTTTAGCGTTTGAGGCGTAGTTTACGATCCTTGCGGCACTTGGGTGAAAGAGCGCGGCGCCGATACCGCTTATCATTACACAAACTAAAATGAGGTAGTAGTTTGTGACAAAGCCGGTAAGGCTCATGCCACCGCCAGCAAGCAGTAGCCCAAGTGGGATGACGTAGGGCAGCTCTTTTTTGTCGCTTAGGCGGCCGATAAGTGGTTGGATGAGCGAGCTTACTAAATTTGTGGCGGTCATGAGTGAGGCGGCTGTTGCGTAGTCGTAGTGGTAGCTCGCGATGAAAAAGGGCAGCATCGTACCAAGCGCGCTTTGGTTTATGTCGCTACAAAAGTGCCCAAGCCCCATTAGATACTTTAAATTTTCCGCCTTTTTCATCTAAAATAGCCCTTTTAAAAGCCCCTTTAAATTTTGCTTTTCGCCGTTTGTGCCTTCATCATCTTTGCCAAGCTTTTTATCTAAAAATCTACCTATCTCTTTTTTGACCTTATTTTCGAGATATTGCGATCTGACGTCGTATCTTAGCTTGTCTGTCGTGCCTGAAATTTTCGCGTTTAGATCGGTCTTCTCGAGCCTGCAAACAAGCGGCGCGTTAAGTATTTTTGTCGCAGTATTGTAAGTGCCGCCTGCAACTTTTATATCGCTTTTTGGAGAGCTTAAATTTACGTTGAAAACGACATTATCGCCCTTTATATCGCCGTAAATTTTGCCGTCTTTGTAGATCTCTTTTGTGATATCCTTGCCAGTAAATATCTGGATGTTGTTTGTGAGATTTGTGCTGGCTAGGTGACCCTCTTTTAGCAAGATGTCAAATTTACCGACCTTTTGCTTTGTCTCGTAGTCAAATTTAGCATCGCCGTTGCCGTCATATAGATGATCCAGTCCCAAAGTCTGCGTTAGCCCTTTGACTTCGAAATTTTTTAGCACCGTATCAAGCACGCCAGCTTTGTAGTTTGCCTCTAGTTTGCCCTTAAATAGATCATCTGAAGTGGCTTTTACTACAAGGTCGTCCACTTTGCCATTTGCTGTTATGAGGGCTGCAAATTTACCGTGAAGCTCGTGACCAGCTAAAAATGCAAGCTTGTTTAGCTCTGAAACTACCGCTTGAAGTTTTAAGTTTAGCGTGCTTTTGCTAAGATCAAAGCTGCCATCTATGCCCTTTATATCAGCAAGCGAGCTAAGAAAGTCGCCACTAAATTTTGCCATTTCGCCTTTATAGTCTAGGCTCAAATTTGAGCTAAATTTCTTGTTTTCAGGGAATTTTTTATCAAGCATTTTGCTAAGCGCTGCGGCGTTAAATTTGCCATCATTTAAAGCGATCGTTGCGGTGACGCTTGGGCTTTTACTAAAGATATTTTGCCCCTTTGCCTGGACATTTGTCTTAGCGTTTGCTAGCCTGTCGTTACCACTAAGCGCCAAGATCTCTCCTAGCTGCGCCTCTTTTAGGTTAAGATCAAGATTTTCATTTTTTATGGTGGCGTTTAGCTTGCCAGCAAAGGCATCGCCACCTAAATTTAGCTCATCTATCTTGCTATCTTTGACTTTCACATCGCCAGCAAGCGCCATCTTTGAGCCTACCTCAAAGCCGCTAACCGCTTTAAATTTCTCAGGGTCGCTAATGAGCAGGGCAAATTTGCTAAAAATTTGGCTATTTTTTAGGTCAAAAACGCCCTTTACATCCTTTAGCTCGCCAAGGTCGCTAAGCACATTTGCGTCAAAATTTACAAGCTCACCTTTTGCTGTGGCGCCGCCTTTTAGCTCAAATTTTGCCGCATTTTTAAGCTTTGCAAGACCATTATTTATAAGACCGTTTTTTATCTCAAATTTAGCCTCGCCTGCAAGCTTTTTTAGATCATCAAAGCCGCTAAAATTTGCGTTTAAATTTATCTGCCCGTCTGCGTAGCTAGGCTGCAAGGCAAGTGCTAGAAGCTCTTTTAGCTTTATGCTGGCCGCATTTAGGGCTAAGTTTTTGCTATCAAAATTTGCATTTATCTTGCCGCCAAGGCCGTTTATCTCAGCTTTTAGGTTTTGAAGGGCATTTTCTTGCATTGTAATTTCGCCGTTTACATCCACAGCGCCGCTTAGCTGTTGCCCAAAAAGCTTACCAAAAAGGGCAAGATCAGGCACGTTTAGCAAAAAGTCGCTCTTTAAATTTTTGCTAGCTAGATCATAAGTCGTCTCATTTGCTTTTAAAGTGGCTTCAGGCGCAATGATAAGGGTTTTTGCGCTCACTTTTTCATTTGCAAATTTAGCATTTACTCCGCCTTTAAAGTTTATATCTTTTGCTAAATTTAGCCCAAATTCGTTTTTAAGAATTTCTTTGTTTATCGCTGCATCGCTTGCTAAAATTTGAGCGTTAATGATCGGCTCATTTTTCTCATCAACCCCCTGCATGTTGCTCGTTAGATCAAGCTTGCCACTAGCTAAATTTGGCTTTTGTGTAAGGGCTGATATCTCAGAAAGCTCGATATTTTTAGCATCAAGATTTAGAGCTTTTGGCAGATAGTCTTTTAAATTTGCATTTAAATTTATGTTTGAACCAAGTGCCGTGCCAGCTGCCACTAGCTTGAAGTCGCTAAATTTACCAGCTACGTTTGCTTTAAGCGCGACATCTTTTTTTAATCCAAGCTCGCTAGCCTTTGCCTTGTCGGCGTTTATGTCTATGTTCAAATTCATGTTTTGAGCAAGCAAGGAGAAGCCGCCATTTGCCTTTAAATTTATGGCGCTCATCACGGTCGCTTCTAAATTTAGCGTGCTAAGCCCAAGGTTAAAATCTTTAAATTTCACATCGATACCACGAGCGAGCGCCTCTTTTTCTATTTTGTTGGCTATAAATTTATTACCAAAAGAGCTAAAGATAAAGCCAAAAATGCAAAGGATTATCAGTGCCAAAGCCACTACTAAATAGGCTATTTTTTTCATAAATTTCCTTTATATTAGTTTTACATATCATAAAACTTTAGTGTAAGTGACTAAAGTTTTAATAAAATTTAACTATAAATTATTGACTTTTTTAGAAAAAAGTGCTAGGATTTCATCACTCAAAAATAAAGAGTGCTAAAAAAGACAATTAAACCAAAAGGATGAACAATGAACTTTCAACCATTAGGCAAGCGTGTTCTAGTCGAACGCGTAGAGGAGACAAAGACCACAGCTTCGGGCATTATTATACCTGATAACGCAAAAGAAAAACCTTTAAGCGGCGAGGTAAAAGCAGTCGGGGCTGAAGTAGAGGGCATAAAAGTTGGTGATAAAGTTGTATTTGCAAAATACGGTGGCACTGAGATAAATTTAGATGATAAAACATATCTTGTTTTAAACATCGACGATGTTTTAGGCGTTTTAAAATAAGGCTGCAGATGGCTGCAATTATGTATGTTGATTTTCCGCAAGAAGGTCTTTTTGGAGACGAGATGTCAAAAGCTTTTGAGGATTTGGCTAAAAGCATCAACCAAGAACCCGGTATGATATGGAAAATTTGGACTGAGAACAAACAAACAAAAGAAGCCGGCGGAATTTATCTTTTTGACAATAAGGAGAATGCGGAAAAATATCTGAAAATGCACAGTGAAAGACTAGCTAAAAACGGCTATTCAAATATTCGCGGCAAAATTTTTGATATTAATATGCCTTTGTCAATGATAAATAAGGCTGATTTTTTAAAATAAATTGAAATTGAAAGGAAATGCAATGGCAAAAGAAATTTTTTACTCTGATGATGCAAGAAACCGCCTATACGAGGGCGTAAAAAAACTAAATGACGCTGTAAAAGTGACAATGGGACCAAGAGGCAGAAATGTCCTTGTCCAAAAGAGCTTTGGCGCGCCAAACATCACAAAAGACGGCGTTAGTGTGGCTAAAGAAGTTGAGCTAAAAGATACTATCGAAAACATGGGTGCAAGCCTAGTTAGAGAAGTAGCAAGCAAGACAAACGACCAAGCAGGTGATGGCACTACAACAGCGACTGTGTTAGCTCACGCGATATTTAAAGAGGGTCTTAGAAACGTAACTGCTGGCGCGAATCCTATCGAAGTAAAACGTGGTATGGATAAAGAAGTAGCAGCTCTTATAGATGCACTAAAAAACATCTCTAAAAAAGTTTCCGGCTCAAAAGAGATCGCTCAGATCGCTACTATCTCTGCAAACTCAGACGAAAGTATCGGCAAACTTATCGCTGATGCGATGGAAAAAGTCGGCAAAGATGGCGTCATAACAGTAGAAGAGGCAAAGTCTATCCAAGACGAGCTAAGCGTTGTTGAGGGTATGCAGTTTGACCGCGGATACCTAAGCCCATACTTCATCACAAACCCTGAAAAGATGCAAGTAGAGCTAAGCAATCCATTCATATTGCTATTTGACAAGAAGATCACAAATTTAAAAGATCTACTCCCTGTGCTTGAGCAAGTACAAAAGAGTGGCAAACCACTTCTAATCATCGCTGAAGATATCGAAGGCGAGGCACTTGCAACGCTTGTTGTAAATAAACTTCGTGGCGTGCTAAACATCTCAGCCGTAAAAGCTCCTGGCTTTGGTGATAGAAGAAAAGCGATGCTTGAAGATATCGCTATCTTAACAGGTGGCGAAGTCATTAGCGAAGAGCTAGGTAGAACACTTGAGAGCGCTACTATAAATGACCTTGGACAAGCTTCAAGCGTAGTTATAGACAAAGATAACACAACTATCGTAAATGGTGCGGGCGAGAAGTCAGCGATCGACGCTAGAATAACTCAGATCAAAGCGCAAATCGCTGAGACAACAAGTGACTATGACAAAGAAAAACTTCAAGAGCGTCTTGCAAAACTAAGCGGTGGCGTGGCAGTTATCAAAGTAGGTGCTGCGACTGAAACTGAGATGAAAGAGAAAAAAGACCGTGTAGATGACGCTCTAAGCGCTACTCGTGCAGCTGTTGAAGAGGGTATCGTAGTAGGTGGCGGTTCAGCTCTTATCCTTGCTTCAAAGAGTGTAAATCTAAATTTACAAGGTGATGAGGCAATCGGCGCTGAGATCGTTAGAAGAGCGCTTCGTGCTCCACTTCGCCAAATCGCTGAGAACGCTGGCTTTGACGCAGGCGTAGTAGCAAATGCAGTTGAGACAAGCAAAGATGCAAATTTTGGCTTTAATGCTGCAACTGGCGAATATGTAAATATGTTTGAAGCCGGTATCATCGATCCAGTTAAAGTTGAGAGAGTCGCGCTTCAAAACGCTGTTAGTGTGGCTAGCTTGCTACTAACGACTGAGGCAACTATCAGTGAAATAAAAGAAGAAAAAGCAATGCCTGCAATGCCTGACATGGGCGGAATGGGCGGTATGGGCGGCATGATGTAGCAGCCCTTTTCGAGCTAGAGCTTTCTGGCTCGAATTTATACTTAAACTTTAACCTCACTAAATTTATAAAATTATTTTACTCCTTTTTAAATTTATTCTTGTATTATTTTGCTTTCTTTCAGGGAGAATTTACAATGAAATATGATGAAATTTTTAGAGAATACGATATCCGTGGCATTTTTGAAAAAGACTTGACAGAAGATAGCGTCAAGGCTATAGGGCTTGCTTTGGGTAAGAAATTTAATGAATTTGGCGTAAAAACTTTAAGCGTTGGCTTTGACGCAAGACTTAGTGCTAGCACGCTTTTTAGGTATCTACTAAGTGGTCTAAACAAGGCTGGTGGCTTTAAAATTTATAACATCGGCTTGCTACCAACTCCTGTTGGCTACTTTAGCGTTTATGCTGATTATTTTGACGCAAATATCATGATCACTGGCTCTCACAACCCAAAAGAGTACAACGGCTTTAAGATCACTATCAAAAAAGATAGTTTTTTTGGTAAAGATCTGCAAATTTTAAAAGACAAGGTTAATGAGATAATCGCCTCTGGTGAGCAGATCATAGACGATGAGAGCTGTGAGAAATTTAATATCTTAGAAAAATACGTTGAGTTTTTTGTAAAAGAATTTAGTGAGCTTAAAAATTTCAAAAAGCCCTTTGTCATCGACTGTGCAAATGGCGCTGTTGGTGTGAGCTTGGTGCCGATCGTCAAAGCACTTGGGCTAAATGCGAAAATTTTATATGAAGATCCAGACGGAAATTTCCCAAATCACCATCCAGATCCAAGCGAAAAAGAGAATTTAAAAGAGCTGTTTTCACTCATTGAAAAAAAAGAATTTGACCTTGGATTTGGCTTTGACGGAGACGGCGACAGGATCGCGGTTATAACGCCAAAAAGAGATATAAAAGGCGATGAACTAGCATATCTTTATGCTCTAAATATGAAACATCCAAAGGTGCTTGGCGAGGTAAAATGCTCACAAAATATGTATGATGAGATCGCCAAGATCGGTGAAGTATTTATGGGAAAAACAGGACACAGCAATATAAAAAAGATGATGAAAGAGCTAAATGTAGATCTTGCGGCTGAAGTGAGTGGTCATATCTTTTTTAAAGAGCGCTATTTTGGCTTTGACGATGCGCTTTACGCGATGATGAGGGTGCTTGAGCTAGTTCACAAGGGCTTTGACCTTGATGGCGAGCTTGATAAGATGCCACTTGTCTTTAGCACCGATGAGATCAAGGTAAAGACGACTGATGAGGCTAAATTTAAGATAGTTGCCAAGCTAAAAGATTGTGTGAAAAATGAGAGTTGCGACCTACCAAAGATAAAAAATATCATTGATATTGATGGTATAAGGATTCAGTTTGAAAATGGCTGGGCGCTGGTACGCGCGTCAAATACAACGCCAGTTATTGTTACTAGATTTGAGGCAAAGAGCAAGGAATTTTTAGAAGAGATCGAGCAAAAAGTAACAAATCTACTAAAGAGCTTAATGTAGCTTGCAAAGGCATTTTGGGCTAAATTTACTCCAAAATGCCTTTTAGAATTTTATTTAAATATTTAAAAACTAAGTTGTATCTTTCTCGCCTAGCTTTCGTGGGTTTCTTTTTTTGTGGGCTCTATATACATATTATCTAGAATTTAAATTTATAAAATACATGCGCCTTAGCCTTTTTAAATGTTCATGCGGATAATGCAATTTAAATCCACAAGTAGCCTATCTATTGTTGGCATTCTTTTTTAAAAATAGCTCATTATTACAAGGAGCTCGCCTACTAGCTTGCTGCTCAGATACATAATACTGTCTATCATGGATTTTATGCAGTGTAACCTGCAGGTAAAAACTTCACAAGCGTATTCATTAAATTTAAAAGATAGAGAGATGGCGTAAAAATTTACGCCATTAAATTTTTAGAGTTTGCCGCCTTCGACGACAAGTGATTCTGGATTGACACTATCACCATAGATCGGTTTTAGTGTAGCATCATAGTCTTTATGGAAGAAATTTTCTTTTCCAAGCTCAATGATCTCATTGTTTAGCCAGTCAAGTAAAACTTTGTTACCTTTTTTAACAGCTGGTGCTATCACATCCACATCACCAAGTGCTTCAACGCCTACAACAAAGCCAGGAGTCTCTTTTGCCCAGGCAAAAAGTAGGGCGTTATCATGTGCTAGTGCGGCACCTCTTTTGTCAACCAAAGCTGCAAATGTCTCAGTATTTTGGTCGTATTTTGCAAGCTTAATGTCAGGATAATTTTTTGTAAAAAAAGCGTCTGCGGTTGTGCCCTTATTTACGATTAGGGTTTTATCTTTTAGCTCATCGATGCTCTTTATCACTGCACCTTCAGGGCTTACGATGCCAAGTGAAACCTTCATGTATGGAAGTGCAAAATCAACAACTTGTGCACGCTCAGGTGTTTTTGTAAAATTTGCAAGCGTGATATCTACTTTATCAGCTACTAAAACTTCAACTCTACCAGCAGCCTCGACTAGCTCAAATTTTACCTTGCTCTCATCGCCTAGTAGGTCTTTTGCGATACGTTTTGCAAAGTAAATATCATAGCCTTGGTTTTTGCCGTCTTTATCGACATAGCCAAATGGTGGTTTGTCGCTGAAAACGCCAATTCTTACAAATCCACGCTCTTTGATCTTTGCGATCGCATCAGCTTCGTTTGAAGCAGCTTTTGCCGTGTCGGCACCTTTGTCATTACCACAACCCGTTAGAAAGACGGTAGCGATTAATGCTAATAAGAAAAATTTAAATTTTCTCACTCTTTCTCCTTGTAAAAAAGTTAAATAAATAAGAGCGTTAAAATTTCGCTCTAAACGCATTTTGAAAAAACGGCAAATTATCTCTTATTTTTTCTAAAACGAGAATAAATTTAGAAATTTCTTCGCGCGATCGCTCTTTGGGTTGGTAAAAAATTCCTCTGGCTCGCTGATCTCCACGATCGCCCCAGCGTCCATAAATACGATCTTGTTTGCAACTGCTCTTGCAAAGCTCATCTCGTGGGTGACTATTAGCATCGTCATGCCATCTTTGGCTAAATTTAGTATCACATCAAGCACTTCTCTAACGATCTCAGGGTCAAGCGCAGCCGTAACCTCGTCAAATAGCATAATTTCAGGGTTTAAACAAAGGCTTCTTACTATTGCTATACGCTGCTTTTGACCGCCACTTAACTCCTTTGGGTAGGCAAATTTCTTATCAAGAAGTCCAACCTTGCTTAACCACATATCAGCGGTTTTTTCAGCCTCGGCCCTATCTCTTTTTTGCACCTTTAAAGGCCCAAGAAGGACGTTGTCTATGACGTTCATATGATCAAAGAGCTCGTAGCTTTGAAAGACCATGCCGACTTTTTGGCGGATCCTTTGCCAATCATTAAATTTAGCATCTATCACTTCACCATCGATTATTATCTCGCCACTTGCGATACTCTCAAGGCCGTTTATACATCTAAGAGTTGTGCTTTTGCCGCAGCCCGATGGCCCAAGAAGCACGACCACTTCACCGCTTTTTACCTCTAAATTTATATCCTTTAAGGCGTGAAGCTCTCCATAAAATTTGTTTATTTTTTTAAGTTCTAATATGTTTTTACTCATTTTAGCTCCATTTTTCTTCTAGTTTTTTTGATAATTTTGAGACTGGATAGCAGATCGCAAAATATAAAAAGAATATGAGCGTGTATATCCAAAATGGCGCCATAGGATTTGTAAATACATTTCGCTCGATGATCTGCTGACTGACTTTGACCACCTCTACAACGCCGATTAGTACGACGATAGAGGTTGTTTTTATCATACGGCTTAGTAAATTTACAGCTCCAGGCACTAGCCTTCTTGTGGCAAGTGGGATAATGACGTGAGAGTAAATTTGAAATTTACTAAGTCCAAGCGATGCGGCTGATTCAAATTGATGTTTTGGTATTGATGTTATTGCGCCACGCACGATGTCCATCATTTCAAAAATTCCCCACAAGCTAAAGACGATGAGTGAGGCTGTAAATGCTGAAATGTGGATATCAAACGCCTTACTGACACCAAAATAAAATAAAAATAGCCAAACGATCTGAGGCATTATGCGAACGATTTCTAGGCAAATTTTTAAAATAAAATAGATAAATTTGTTTTTCATGCTCATAAGCACGCCAAACACTAAGCCACCGATTATAGAGATAAAAATAGAGATAAATGAAATTTCTGTGCTAATGACTAGACCTTCAAAGAGCCTTAGTAAATTTTGTGTATCAAATAATATACTAACTCCTTGCATTTCTCACCCTTTTTTCGACATAGCTAAGCACCAGCGAGACTGGCAAGATGATGATGAGATAGCTAATTACTAGCATAAAAAGCGCTTCATCTGTTTTGTAGTAAAGCCCAATGAGATCCTTTGCGACGTAAACTAGATCAGCAAGTGCTACGATACTAACGATGCTTGTCTCTTTTAGTAAAAAGATAATATTTGCGCTAATACTTGGCACCGCTACGCTAAATGCTTGAGGTAAGATAACATATCTTAACAGCTGATTTTTACTAAGTGCGATGCTAAGACCTGCTTCTATTTGCGACTTTCTAACCGCCTCAAAGCCAAGTCTAAAACTCTCACTCATGTAACTACCACCAAGAAAGCTAAGCCCAGCGACCGCACAGGCAAAGCCACTCATTGACACTCCAAGCTTTGGCAAGCCGTAGTATAAAAAGAAAAGCTGTATAAGAAGTGGTGTATTTCTTGAGAGCTCGACGTAGCAGTCGATCATTTTTGATAGAAATTTTAGCTTGTAAAATTTCACAGCCATACAAAAAATACCGATCAAAATAGAAAAAACGATCCCTAAAAAGGCAATCTCACAGGTAAGCACTCCGGCTTTAACATAAAGCGGATAAAATTTCTCAATAAACTCAAAATCCATAAAACTTTAATCCAATCTGAAAAATGGAGTTATTTTATCTTATAATCATAAATTTAAAACTAATTAGATATGATCTTGCTTTAAATTTAAGCTTGCAAAAAGGATAAAATTTGATCGATCTTTTTCAGATCATCGGCTTTTTAGGGATGATTTGTATCGTGATGGGCTACTTTTTACTTCAGATCGGCCGCCTAAATAGCCGCGATCTAGCCTATCAGATAATAAATTTAGCAGGTGCGGTGCTACTTATCATCTCGCTTTTTGTGCACTTTAACCTCGGTTCATTTTTGATAGAGGTCTTTTGGATATTCATTACGATTTATGGAATTTATAAAATTTATAAGGAGAGAGCGTGAGAGCTTACGCAGAGTGGGAAGAGCAGGAGCTTTTGTTTTTGTCGCTGCCACATAGTAAGAGCGACTGGGAGCCTTATTTAGAGGAGATTTTAGCTAGTTATGAAGAGCTAGTGGCTGCTATTACGCCGTTTGAAAAGGTAGTGCTCATCTGCCCTGATGAGGCAAATTTTTCTAGGTTTAAGAAATTTAAAAATGTTGAGTTTGTTAAGCTTGATACTGATGATACTTGGATCAGAGACTACGGTATGATCGACGTTTATGCTGAAGATGGCGTAAAGAGCTACGACTTTAAATTTAACGCTTGGGGCGGTAAATTTAAGAGCTCAAAAGATGATGCCATAAATTTAGAGCTAGCTAAAATTTACAAAACCAAGCTTGAGCCAGTTGATATGATACTAGAGGGTGGAAGTGTCGAGTTTAATGGAGATGGCGTGCTTTTAACCACCTCAAAATGCCTGCTAAATGAAAATAGAAACAAGACTCTTAGTAAAGAGCAGATCGAGGAGAAGCTAAAGAGTTTGTTTAGCTTAAAGTGTATCATCTGGCTTGAAAGTGGTTTTATAAAAGGCGATGACACAGATAGCCACATCGATACTTTAGCGCGTTTTATCACGCCTGATACTATCGCTTACGCAGCTTGCGATGACGAGAGTGACGAGCACTTTGATGAGCTAAAAAAGATGGAAGAAGAGCTTAAAAAAACTGGCTTTAAGCTGCTTGCTCTGCCACTTCCTAAGCCTAAATTTTATGAGGGCAAAAGGCTTGGCTGCACCTATGCAAACTTTATCTTTATAAATGGTGCGCTAATCGTGCCAACATATAACGACGAAAACGATGAAAAGGTGCTAAATTTACTAGCCCGTGCGCTTCCAGATAGAAAGATCATCGGTGTAAATTCGCTAGTTTTTGTGCGTCAAAATGGCTCGCTTCACTGCTCAAGCCAAAATAGATACAAAAGGTTTTAGCCTTGTCAAGTCCGTTTGATTATGAGTTTAACCGCATAAATAAGCAGGAGTGCACGCAGGGCGAAAATAAGGCTGTTATCGTAGCTGGAGCTTGTGCCTTTTTGCTCGCACTTGTGAAATTTACAGCTGGGCTTTTTAGCGGCTCGGTCGCTGTGCTTGGCTCGGCGATTGACTCGATGCTTGATTTTATAGTCTCGCTTTTAAATTTATTTGCGCTTAGAAAGTCAAGAAAGCAAGCTGATGAGAGATTTAACTTTGGCTACACAAAGCTAGAGGCCTTGGCAGCGCTATTTGAGTGCGTCATTATCGTGGCTGCTTCTGGATATATTTTTTATGAGAGTATTAAAAAATTTAGCGAGCCAAATTTAGAGATAGACCTTGGTTTAAGCCTTGGTGTGATGGTGTTTTCGGTCGTAGTAACGCTATGTTTGGTGCTATTTTTAAACCAAATTTCTAAAAAAAGTGGAAACCTTATCATAAAAGCAGACGCGCTGCACTATAAGATCGACCTTTTTAGCAACCTTGCTGTCATTATTTCTCTTCTTATCATTAAATTTAGCGGATTTGTGATGATAGATGCGATCTTTGGCATCGTGATAAGCGGCTACATCGCTCAAAGCGCTATAAATTTAGGTAAAGACGCCTTTGGTGTCTTGCTAGATCATGCTGCAAGCCCTGAGGTCACAGCTGAGATCATCAAGATGATAAAGGCAAAGCAGAGGATTTCAGACTTTCACTACCTAAACACGAGACAGAGCGCAAATACCATATTTTTAACGCTGCATTTAGTTTTTGACAAAGATATCTCGCTTTACGACGCGCACGAGGTGGCCGACTCGCTTGAAGCCGAGATAAGAGAGAAATTTAAGGAATTTTCGTGGCAGATAACCACGCATTTAGACCCATACAACGACAAAGAAGGGAGATGAGATGAAAGTAGCACTACTTCAACAAGAATTTAAAGGAACAAAAGAGGCAACCATCGCAAAGACGCTTGAGCTAATCGCCGAGGCAAAAAAAGGTGGCGCTGATCTAGTTGTCTGCCAAGAGCTGCACCAGACGCAATACTTTTGCCAAAGCGAGGATACAAAATTCTTTGATCACGCAAACGACTGGCAAGAGGATGTCGCTTTTTGGGGTAGGGTAGCAAAAGAAAATGGCGTGGTTTTAGTCACTTCACTCTTTGAAAAGAGGGCTGACGGACTTTATCACAACACCGCCTTTGTCTTTGAGCGTGACGGCAGCGTGGCTGGCAAATACCGAAAAATGCACATCCCTGATGATCCTGGATTTTACGAGAAATTTTACTTCACGCCTGGTGACATTGGCTTTGAGCCAGTTGAAACTAGCCTTGGCAAGCTTGGCGTTTTGGTCTGTTGGGATCAGTGGTATCCAGAGGCAGCAAGGCTGATGGCGCTAAAAGGGGCGAAAATTCTCATCTATCCAACGGCTATTGGCTGGTTTGAAGGCGATAGTGATGATGAAAAGTCAAGACAGCTTGAAGCGTGGGTGGCGGTGCAAAGAGGTCACAGTGTGGCAAATGGCCTGCCAGTTGTTGCAGTAAATCGTGTGGGCTTTGAAAAAGATGATAGCGGCGTGATGGATGGGATAAAATTTTGGGGAAATAGTTTTGTTTTTGGGCCACAAGGCGAGCAGCTTTTCCGTGCAAATAGCACAGATGAGCTTTGCAAGATCGTTGAAATAGATATGAAAAGAAGTGAAGAAGTGCGAAGAATTTGGCCATTTTTAAGAGACCGCAGGATCGATGCCTACGCAAATATCACAAAGAGGTTTATCGACTAAATTTAGAGCTAGAATTTCTAGCTCTTTTAAAATGTAAATTTCTTATCTACGATGCGAACTATCCTGCCGCCAAGCCTTTTTGCCTGCTCTTCATTGTGCGTGGTGATGATGATAGTGTATCTTTGCGATAAGCTTCTTAAAAGCTCCTCTACGATTAAGACATTTTTCATATCAAGCGACGAGCAAGGCTCATCAAGAATGAGCACTTCAGGCTTTGTGGTTAGCATCCTTGCGATGCAAAGTCTTTGCTTTTGACCGCCAGAGAGCTTGCTAGCTGGCATATCTAGGTAGCTTATTTCACCTAGTAAATTTACGCTTTTTAAGAGCTCTTCTACTCTTTTTTGCTTATCTTTTATACTACCCTCATAAAATTCCATCGCATAGGTCAAATTTCTCTCGACGCTAAAAGGAAAGAGCGTGGCGTCTTGAAAGAGTATGGCTAGGTTTCGTCTTAGCCAAATTTCGCCCTTATCTTTGATATTTTCGCCTTTAAATAATATCTCTCCGCTATATCTGCCGCCCTTTTGCTCCAAAAAGCCATTTAGCGCTGATAGAAATGTCGATTTGCCACATCCTGAGCTGCCCATTAGACAGATGATCTCGTTTTGAGCGATGTTTAAATTTAGATCTTTTAAAATTTCATTATCTTGATAAAAAATACTAAGATCTTTTATGTTTAAAATATCTGGCAATTTTCTCTCCTATATCAAATAAAACTACGGCTGAAAGCAGGTGCAAAATGATCAGTATAAAAATGAGTACGAGCGCCGTGGCGTAGGCATTTTGCGTTGCGACTGACTGGCTTAGGAGCATATGCAGGTGAAAAGGTAGTGCCATGACCGGCGAGAGTAGGCCTTCGGCCTTTGCCATGAAGACAACCCCTGTTAAAAGTAGTGGCGCAGTTGCCCCTATGGCGTAGCTGCCAGCAAGTATCAAGATCGATATGATATTTTTTCTAATAGTTGGCAAAACAAGCTTTCTAGCCATGAAATTTTTATCAACGCCAAGCGCGAAGCTATCTCTTAACATCTTTTCATCTATCTGCGAGATCACCTTTTCTGTGCTAACTTCAACAAATGGAAAGACCATCAAAGCAAGCGTAATGCTAGCTGTTAGCAGGCTCTTTGGGATATCAAGACTAACGATAAAAAGCCCATAAACAAACATCCCAAGCAATATAGAGGGTATGGAGGCCATCGTTTGGATGATAAATTTAAGCCCAAGCTTTATCGTGCTAGAGGTGCAGTAAATTTGCCTATAAATGGCGCAGCTAACACCAAGTAGTGCAGAAAATATCATGGATAGTATCATCAGCAAAAATGAGCCTATGATAGCGTCTTTTATGCCGCCACTCTCACCTAAATTTAAACCTTGCGGATTTTTGGTTAGAAAGTCTAAATTTATCTGAGAGATGCCATTTGCAAAGATGAAATAAAATATCCAAAATATCACCGCAATCACTATAAATACGCAAAGATAAGCATAAAATTTGACTATAAAATCTTTAAAAGCGTTCATTGTTTTTCTTAAATTTAAAGATAAAAATATTTAGCAAAAATATAAAAACAAGTAGGACAAATCCGCTTGCTATTAGGGCGTGATAGTGCAAGCTACCAGCCTCGCTCATGCCCATTTCAAGGGCTATTAGAGATGGTATGGTCTGAGCTTTTGAGAGCAGGTGCGGAAAAAGCGGGGTGTTGCCTATGACCATCATCACAGCCATAGTCTCGCCAGCTGCTCTTGAAAATGCGAGTATAAAGCCTGAAATGCTAGCTTTTATGGATTTTCTAAAAATGACTTTTCTTATAAAATATCCAGTGCTTACGCCAAGCGCGTCTGAGTTTGTTTTGAAATTTTGCTTTAGCAGACCCACGCTTTGGAGCAAGTGCGAGGTAAAAAAGGGCAGTATCATGACGCTAAGGATGAGGCTAGCTGCCAAGACTGACTCGCCAGCGGACATTTTTAGCCCTGACTCTAAAATTTTTACAACTGTGTAAAGCGCAAAAAATCCATATATGATAGATGGTATGCCAGCTAGTATCCGTATCATCCAGTCTAGCACGTGCCTAAGCCAGGCGCTCGCAAAAAAGCAGATAAAAATAGTAACGCCAAGCGAGACAAAAAATGAAAATATGCAAGCTAAAAACGCAACTACAAAATTTGCGACTAGGATGTTAAACAGCCCAAAGCTAAAAGGCTCTGTGCTAACGTTCCAGTCGCTATTTAGTAAAAAGTCAAAGAGGCTTACTTCTGCAAAGAAACTCGTGGAATTTATCAGTAAAAATCCCACAAGCAAAAGCAAAAGCATGGCGGATAAAAGTGTAAAAAGATATATCGCGCCTTTAAAAATTTGCCCCGTCATTGGCTATTTTACTGGTATAAATCCCATTTTTTCGATAGTCTTTTGACCTTCGGCTGAATTTAACACATCAACAAAAATTTGCTCACTCTTGCTTAGATCGCCACTTTTTACGATGATGAGTGGACGAGAGATGTAGTATTTGCCATCAACTATGTTTTTAACAGTTGGCTCCACACCGTCAACGTTTAGTGGTATTAGCTTGCCTTTGTTTTGGTTTGTGATACCAAAAGAAGCGTAGCCAATAGCGTTTTTATTTTCGATGATCTTTGATACAAGCGCGCCCATGGAAGGTGATTGGATGACGTTTTTACTAACTTTGACATCTTTCATGATCTTTTTTTGAAATACCTCGTGAGCACCGCCGCCAAGATCTCTTGTAACTACGACTATTTCGTCATTTGGTAGGGACTTGTCAAGGTCGCTCCACTTTTTGTACTCGCCTGAGAAAATTTTGACGATCTCATCTTTGTTTAAATTTCCACCCTTTAGCTTTATCACCTCATTTTCTGGGTTTACAGCCACGCAAAGTGCGTCTATGCCAAGCGTATAGGCTTTCATATCCTTTATCTTTGCTTTTTCGCTATCTTTTATATCGCGAGCTAGCATACCAAAGTCAGCGACATGATTAAGCACGGCTTTTACGCCAGCACCTGAGCCACCAGCTGAGACAAAAATAGTGATATTTTTATTTGGCAAAGAGCTATCTACTTTATCCCAAGTCTCGTATTTTTCAATAAAGTCGGTTGAAATTTTAGCAATGACTGGAGCTAGAGTAGATGAGCCACTAAAGCTAACTTGCGTTTTTTCATCCGCGCCAGAAGCGAAATTTAAAGATAAAAGTAGCATAGAAGCAGCCAACATAAGTGATTTTTTCATAAAAACCTCCAAAATTTGATTGTTATTAACATTTGTAAAAGCTATTGATTAGTTGTAAATTTGCAACAGTTTTTTCTAAAACTTAGAACTGCGGTGGATTATACAATAAAAAATGATATTTAAATAGCCGGTTTATCAAATTTATTTTGGCTGATAAAGAAATATAAATTTAATCTTAAGAAAATATTTTTTTAAGTCTTGATTGTGTAGAATGGTTGCAACTTTACCAAAACGGCATGAAAATATCATATTAAATAAGGTAAAAAGCTAAATTTATAGAATAAAATAGCCTTAAATTTCTTGAAAGGATCTTAGATGAAAACTACTTCTTTGGCACTTGCTGGCTTGCTTTTAGCAACAACTCTTTCAGCAAAAGAATTTATCAGTATCGGTACTGGCGGCATGACAGGCACTTATTATCCGATAGGTGGAGCGATTTGCCGTTTAGCAAACAAAAATACTAATGTAAAATGCTCAGTCCAATCAACTGGCGGCTCAGTCTATAACGTGAATAACGTCCTCAAAAAAGAGCTTACATTTGGCTTTGTTCAAAGTGACGTTGTCTATGATAAATATAACGGCACTGGCAAATTTGACGGAGCGAAAGATGAAAATTTACGTTCAGTAGTTGCTATCTATCCAGAGCTTCTTGCATTTGTTGTAGCAAAAGATAGCGGTCTAACAAGCGATCTTGCTTCATTTGCAGGCAAAAAATACAACGTCGGAAACCCAGGCAGTGGCAACGAAGTGAGCACGCTTGAAGTCTTTAAAGCAAAAGGCTTTGACGTTTCAAAACTAGGATACCGCGGCGTTTTAACAGTTGGCGAATGCCCACACGCACTAAAAGATAAAAAGATAGACGGATACAGCTTTGTCGTCGGCCACCCAACTGCAAACATCACTGATGCTGCGACATCTTTGCCGATTGATATCCTAAATATCGAAGGCAGCGAGATCGATAATCTTCTTAAAGAGAAGCCATACTTCGCAAAAGGTGTGATCCCAAAAGGCTCGTATGACGGCGTTGATCACGATGTAAATACTATCGGTGTAAAAGCTGTTTTGGTAACTAATAAAGATACAAAAGATGAGGCTGTAAAAGCTGTGATAAAAGCTATTTTAGATAATTTTGATGAGTACAAAACTCTTCACCCAGCGCTAAAATCAGTAAACAAAGAAGATCTTGTTCAAGGTCTTTCAGCTCCGCTTCACCCAGCTGCAGAGGCTGCATTTAAAGAGGCTGGCATCTTAAAATAATGTAAATTTCCAGGGGCTTTTGCCTCTGGATAAAATTTAAATATGCAAATTTTTTAATTTTTATATTTAAATTTTAAAGGAGAGAGATGAACGAAGTCAAAGACAACGAAGAACAATTTGTCGAAGTAAAAACAAGGGAGATAAATAGCAATTTTTACAACTATTTCATTGCGATCGTATGCTTTTCCTGGTCAGTTTTTCAGCTTTATATAGCTTATTTTCCGCTAAATACCAACATTTCGCGCTCAATTCACCTAGCCTTTGCGGTGGGTCTTGTATTTTTGCTTTATCCAGTCACTTTTCATAAAAAGGCACATTCTAGTTTGCCATTTTACGATCTAGTTTTTTGCGTGGTAGGCGTTGTTGCTGTGCTTTATCCAGCGGTTTATTTTTATGAGCTAGCTGATAGGACAGGGGACTACATTACACAAGATATTGTCATATCGTTTCTAGCGATCATTGTCTTGCTTGAGGCTGGTAGGCGCGTAATGGGACCAGCACTTCCAATTATTTGTATATTATTTTTGATATATGATCACTTTGGTCCTTATATGCCAGACATCATCGCTCATCAAGGTGCCAGCTTTGAAAAGATCGCAGGTCATATGTTTTTAACGACAGAGGGCATCTTTGGTGTGCCTATCGGAGTTAGCGTTAGTTTTATCTATCTTTTTGTTCTTTTTGGCTCATTGCTTGAGAGGGCAGGTGCTGGGCAATATTTCATAAATTTAGCTTTCTCTCTTCTTGGAAAATATAGAGGCGGTCCGGCTAAGGCCTCGGTCATCGCAAGTGGCCTAACAGGCATGGTTTCAGGAAGCTCCACAGCAAATGTTGTAACAGTTGGTACATTTACCATACCACTTATGAAAAAAGCCGGTCTTTCACGCACAAAAGCTGGAGCCATCGAGGTAGCAGCTGGCGTAAATGGCCAGCTTATGCCTCCGATTATGGGCGCAGCTGCTTTTATTATCGCTGAGTTTTTAGGCATGACATATACAAATGTCATGATGGCAGCGGTAATTCCGGCTTTTGCTTGCTATTTGTCACTATTTTTTATCGTTCATTTAGAGAGCGTGAAGCTTGGCTTAAAAGGTATAAATCAAAGCGAGTTTCACTCAAGATTTAAAATTTTTGTAAGCGGACTTCACTATATAACTCCGATTTTGATTTTGCTTTATACGCTATTAATCGCAAAAGAGTCAGCCATCGCTGCAGCATTTAATGCGATTGGATTTTTATTTTTAATAATGATCTTTCAAGAGCCAGTTAAAAAACTAGCAAGTGGCGAAAAAGTTGGAATAAATGATGTGTTAATAGGCTTTGAAGATATATTTTGGGCGATGGTTGCAGCCGCAAAAAGTATGACAACGATCGCTATAGCAACCGCACTTGCAGGTATCATCGTGGGCTCTATCTCTTTAACTGGCCTTGGCCAAGTACTTTCAGATTTAGTTGAGCTACTTGCTGGTGATAATATAGTTATGATATTGCTTCTTACTGCGATGATGTCACTTATACTAGGAATGGGCCTTCCAACGACTGCAAACTACATCGTAGTTTCAAGTCTTGTGGCACCTGTCATTTTATTTTTGGCGCACAAAAATGGCTTTTTGATCCCAGCCATTGCTGTGCATCTTTTTGTATTTTACTTTGGAATTTTAGCTGATGACACGCCGCCAGTTGGCATCGCAGCTTATGCAGCAGCTGGTATCGCCAAAGCAAATCCTATAACCGTTGGCGTTCAAGGATTCTTTTATGATCTAAGAACGGCGATCTTGCCATTTGCCTTTTTCTTTAACAATAAACTTATGCTAATAGAAAGCGTAAATGAGGGCGACCCGCTTGATTCAAAAGGAATAGTCTGGATGAGCAATCCACTTGAAATTTTACTTGTCTTTGGTATGGCGATCGTGGGAATGTTTGCATTTTCAAGCTTACTTCAAGGCTACTATGTCACAAAGCTTAGAATTTGGGAGCGTATTCTTTTGATCCCTGTTGTGCCACTAGCTCTTGTACCAAATATATGTGTGAAATTTAATCTTATACCAAACGAATACACTGCTTATATCGTAGCTGCTGTACTTTATGGATTTGTTTTTATGACTCAATGGGGCATTAAAGACAAACCACTTGATCAAATAAAAATAATCTAATCTTAGGCAAGAGTACTCTTGCCTAAATTTCTAATATAAATTTTTAGAGCCACCTTTATACTTTGAGTAACTTTTATTTAAAATAAGTGTTTTTTGGATTTTTTGTTTTAAGAAATTTTTAGGCTTGTAAGCCTAAAAATTATAGTTGTTTTGAGCGTCTTAGATCTCCTGCAAATTCGCAAGACATCTTATCGCCTAATTCGCAGCCTTTTACTAAAAATTCATAAGCTTTTTTAAATTCTTTAGCTTCTATCAAGATAGAACCTACCATCTCGCAAGAATATCCATCATTCTTATCACAAGCTTTGTTAAAAAGCTCTCTTGCTTTTTGTGGTTCAGATTTTAGATAGATGCCGCCAGCTGCCGAGCAACCCTCTTTTTCACCGCTTTGGCAAGCTTTATTATAATACTCCAAAGCCTTGTCTAGATCTGGTGTTGCTGTTTTGCCTAGCTGATAAATGGCGCCAGTTTTTACACATGATTTTGCATCATTTTCTGCACATCCTGCTTCAAATTTGGTTAAAGCTTCTTTGAAATTCGAGCTCCCATATGCCTTTAGTCCATCTTCAAAGTTACCTGCAAAAGCACAAGCAGCTACAAGCGAGATAAAAATCATTTTTTTCATTGAAATTCCCTTTTTGTGAATTAACATGCAATTTTAGCATATTAATTTTTACACTTACTTGATGAAAATAAATTACACTCTTAAAATTCTCTCTTGCTCTTTATAATCAGGCATGATACGTTCTATAAATTTATAAAAGCTGCTTTGATGATGTGGATAGAGTAGGTGTGTAAGCTCATGAAGTACTACGTAGCGCACGGCTGAGATGGGTTTTTCGATGAGCCTTAGACTTAAGTTTATATAGCCTTTTTTGTGATTGCAGCTACCCCAGCGAGTTTTGCTATTTCGTATTACGATGCGGTTAATTGGCCTATCAATAAAAGGCTCAAAATGGCTTATGAGCTCCAAAAATATCTCTTTTACCTTTGCTTTTTTAAAACGATCAAGGGCCTTTAAATTTGGCGTTATGATAAATTTGTCTTCAAAAAATGGTTGCTTCACGCTCTCATCAAATTTTATCTTATAAATTTCTCCAAGAAATTTCATTTCATCATCTTTTGGCAAATTTGCAAGTGCTTTTTTGTGGGAATTTTCAAGCCAAATTTTATGACTTTCTAAAAATGCCAAAGCCATCTTTTGTGTGCTGTAAAATGGCATAGAAAGCGTGATCTTAGCATCTTTGCCAACTCTTAGGCGCATGGCTCTTACATTTTTTTTAAAATTTATTAAGACGCTTAGACCATAAAAGTCTAAGATTACGCTTTTTTGCCTCAAACTAGGCGTTTTGACTGCCATTTTTTGCTTCTCCAGCGCCATGTATTTGCAAGGCCTCTTAGCCATTCATCAGCACAAAACCCTATCCAAACGCCGATAATTCCCCAGCCAAGATAGATACCTAAAAAATATCCAAGCGGTAGTGAAAGCCCCCACATGAAGATAAGGCCAGTCGCAAGAGGAAATTTCGCGTCACCACTTGCGCGAAGGGCATTTACGATGACGATGTTAAAGGTTCTACCTGCTTCAAGAAATATCGAAAGTGTAAAAAGTGGCAACATGATCGCACGTAAATTTTCGTTTAAATTTAGTGCGTCCATGATTTGATGCTTTAGTGCATAAGCTATAAGCACGACTACAAGCGTTATAAAAACGCCGAGTCTTAGCGCCCTAAATGTCCTTGCATAGGCCTCGTTAAACTCGCTTGCTCCAACTAAATGTCCTACAATGACCTCGTTTGCCACGCTAATGCTCGCTCCACAAAGCAAGATAAGAAGCGTGATCTGAAAATAAATGGTCTGCACGCTTAGGCTAGCCTCGCCCATGCTTGCCACAAAGCCAAAAGCGACCATGTATTGCGCCATCCATAGTAAATTTTCGCCTGCGCTTGGAAGACCGATTGAGAGAATTTTCTTTAAAATTTCAAATGGCACGACAAGTAGCTTTTTAAAGTAAATTTTAACTTTTGCCTTTTGACTTAGCATATAAGCTAGCACAAAAATGCCTACTAATCTGCCAACAAGTGTCGAGAGAGCGACTCCTTGTAAGCCTAAATTTGGTAGATTAAACCAGCCAAAAAGGGAGATGGCATTGCCTAAAATTGTAATTACGTTCATCAAAACTGAAGTTAGCATAACAGCAGTTGCTAGATTATAAACACGAAGCACCGCAGCTAGCACCATACCGATACCATCAAAAAGTAGAGCAAAGCCAAGGATGTGAAGATATGAGAAGCTATCATTTATAAGCTCTTTTGGCACGTTTAGTAAATTTAAGATGTTGTAGCCAAAGACGTAGATAACGATAGCCGAAAAGATACCAAAGAGCGTATTTGACGTGATACTTGCGTGTATGACGTTTGAAGCAAGATCGTTCTTTTTAGCTCCCAGTGCTTGGGCGACGACAACTGAACAGCCAATGCTTAGGAAGTTAAAAATGGTCATAAAAAGATCCATCACTTGATTGCCCGCACCCATTGCACCGACTAGATGCACACTCACTTTTGTCACCATGTAGGTGTTGATGATGAGCGTAATAAAGTGTAAAAACATATCCAAAAATATCGGAACTACGAGTTTTCTCATAGATAAGTTCATTAAATTTTCCTTAATTATTTTAAAAATTTTGGCGATTATAGCCAAAATTAGGTTTTAGCTCCCTTTTTGATATAATCGCGAGAAATTTAAAAAATGAGAGAAAAATGGCATTAATCGACCTGATAGACGTAAGTAAAAAATTTGGTGCAAATGAGATTTTAAACGCTGTAAATTTTAGTGTAAATGAAAATGAAAAAATAGCGATCATCGGTAAAAATGGCAGCGGCAAAAGCACGCTTATGAAGATCATCTCTGGCGAGGTGGCAGTTGATAGTGGAAGACGCATAGTGCAAAGCTTAATAAGCGTCGAGATGCTAGCTCAAACTCCAAATTTTAACGCAACTTTTACCGTAAGGCAGGCACTAAATAACGAGCTAAAAGAGATATTTGATGCGATAAGCGAATATGAAAAGAGTGGCGTTTTACTAGCAAATGATCCAGAGAACAAAGAAATTTTAAAAGAGCAAGAGAGGCTTTTAAAATTTATAGAGGCAAAGGATGGCTGGAATATCGAGCATAAGATCGAGCGAATTTTGCAAGAATTTAAGCTAAAAGAGTATGAAAATAGACCCATTTGCTCGCTAAGTGGCGGCGAGATCAGACGCGTGGCACTGGGTGCGCTCATCCTTAAAAAGCCAGATGTGTTGCTACTTGATGAGCCGACAAACCACCTTGATGTTTACATGGTCAAATTTCTTGAAGATATGCTAAAGAGCTCAAATCAAAGCATAGTTTTTATAAGCCACGATAGGTATTTTATCGATGCGCTAGCAACTAGGTGCGTTGAGGTTGAGGATGCAAGCTTAAAAAATTTTGAGGGCGGATATGCAAACTATCTAACCAAAAAAGAGGAAATTTTAGCAAGCCTTGCAAAGTCGCATGAGACGCTGCTAAAACAGCTAAAGGCTGAAGAGGAGTGGCTAAGAAGAGGCGTAAAAGCTAGGCTAAAGCGAAACGAGGGCAGAAAAGAGCGGGTGCTCGCTATGCGTGAAGAGGCTAAGAAAAATCCAGGTGTGATAAGGCGTGTGAGACTTGAGCTAGAGCGTGCGAGTAAAAATTTCAACCAAACGCAGAGCCAAAACCGCAAAAAAATGCTCTTTGAGTTTAAAAATTTAAGCAAAAGCATAGATGGTAGGGTGCTTTTTGAGAAATTTGACGCAAGAGTTTTACAAGGCGAGAGGATTGCCATAGTGGGGCGAAATGGTAGCGGCAAAAGCACGCTACTTAAAATTTTGTTAGGGCTTGAGCAGCCAAGTAGTGGCGAGATAAAAAGAGGCGAGGTAAGTATTGGCTACTTTGATCAAGCTAGAAATGTCCTTGATGATGACAAGAGCCTTATCGAGACATTTTGTCCAAATGGCGGCGATCACGTGCTGGTTCGTGGGCGAAATATGCATGTTTATGGTTATCTTAAAAATTTCCTCTTTCCAAAGGAATTTTTAGATAAAAAGATAGGCGTTTTAAGTGGCGGCGAGAAAAACCGCGTCGCGCTTGCACTTCTTTTTACTAAAACTTACGATGTACTGGTACTTGACGAGCCGACAAATGACCTTGATATCGCAACTATCAATATCTTAGAAGACTACTTGCAAAGCTTTGAGGGAGCGATCTTGCTAGTTAGCCATGATAGATATTTCGTCGATAAGATGGCAAATAAGCTTTGGGCATTTGAGAGCACAAAGATAAATGTCTTACATGAAGAGTATAGTGTCTATTTGGAGCTTGAAGACGAGCTAAAAGAGCTTGATAAATTTGAAAAAGAGCTAACAAATAGCCAAAATGAAGCTAAACAAAAGAGCAAAACCGGCGTAAAGCTAAGCTACAAACAAACGCAAATTTTAAATACATATCCAGATAAAATTTCGGCCCTTGAAGCAAAAATTTCTGAGCTAAATGAAGGTTTAAGCGATCCAAAAATTTATCAAGAAGTGGGGCTAACTAAGCTTTATGAAGAACTTGAAAAGGCAAAAACTGAGCTTGAGTGCCTAGAAAATGAGTACTTTGAAGTGCTTGAGATCGCCGAGGCACTGGAGTAGGGAAGATAAAGTATCGCAAGATGAAGTCATTTGCAGGTTTAAAATGATAAAAAAATACCCAATAATTGTCATAGTGCTACTTTTTGCTTTTATCTTGCTTGGTATTTATATATTTATGTTTATTTCCGCTGGCTATATAGATGAAGATAGAGAAAAATTTAAAGATATAAGAGGCAGTGTGTTTTATACCACCGAATATGACAAGGTCTATGCCATTGTGCCAAGTGGCGGTAAATTTGAGCTAATAGGCGTGAGGGCCAGTAAATTTAGATACATTGACACCGGCAAATACGACAACAGAAACGTTGGCGCTAGCGATAAGGCGGTATATTGCGGTAATCTCGTGATGAGTGGGCTTGATCCAAATGGCGTTAGAGCGCTTGGCAATGGCTACTTTGGCGATGGCAAGATAACATATTTTTGCGATAGCGTAAGCGAGACAAACCTCGAAATATCCGCACTTAAAGAGTTTTGGGACATCTTCTCGCACAAAATGTTTAACACCCCAAAAGCGCAAACTCATATCTATAAATTTAGGCAGGTTGATAACGCAAATTTAGCAGCGATCTTGGGCTTTGGCTACGCAAGTGACGGAGTAAAGGTCTATCATGAGGGCAAAGAGCTAGAGGGCGCAAATGCCAGCAAAATGCGCTACATCGAGCAGGTATCTGGCAGAAAGAGCGTGCATTTTACGACTGATGGGGAAAATGTCTATTATGACAGCACAAAGCTAAGGATCAAATTTAGCCCGCAAATGCGTGATATCGGCGAGATATGGCGCATTCACTATCTTTATGAGCCAAATTCTGGCATGGTCTATGCAAATGACCATGAATTTGACCCAAAATTTGCCCCATACGAGCCACTTTTTAACCTAAAAGATGAGCACGCTTATCACGCTCTTTTTCGCGGTAAAGGCGGTATCTATCACTGGGAGCGAAAGTGGCAGTGGTATAACAGCATAGATGAGGGCGAGTTTGTAAGGGACGGCGATGATCCATTTAAAGGCGAGATAACGCCGCTATATGGCGACGTGGTGATAAGTGATGGCAAGACATATTTTCTAAAAACCTATGAAATTTGGCACAACACAAAAAATAACCACAGCCTAAGCTCACGCCACACTTGCATCGTAAGGCTTGATACAAAAGAGCAGTGGCGAAAGATCGGCCTTGTAAGAAACGATGGCTATGGCGCGGTCTATGCAAACGGAGATAAGACATATTATTTTGATAACGTCGGCTACGGCTGGCGTTTTAACAGCAGTGTTTATGATATAAACGACCTTGGCGTGGTTGAAATTCTCACTCGTCCTTATGGTCCAAATGTTAAGAATTTAAAACTAGATGAGATAGTAAAAATGGTAGATCAAGGCGCTATGGTGCCAGCTGAGGGCGAGGTGGTGATCGATGCGATAAGCGACTTTGATGATTACTCGCAAAAATATGCCTACTGGATATTTTTAGCCATCGCATTTATAGTCTCGGTGGTTGGCGCTATTTTTAAAAACAAAAAGCAAAAAAACGAGCTTAAAAAAAGGGTGGATGACTATAGATCATGAGAAAAATTACTATTAGGTTTATTTATTTTTTAGTCATCTTGGCGCTATTTTTTGTTTTGGCGATGCTTTATCTATGGCATGAGGGCGAGTATCAAAGAAGCTTTGCAAACATTGATAATAGCGAGTTTTACCGCTCGCCTGAGGGTAAAATTTACGTTCAAATTTCAGGCAGTGGTAAGTATGAGCTAAAAGGCGTCAATGAGGCTAGTTTTAGGGTCTTAAAGCTAAAACACGCATACGACTACTCAAACGTAGGAGCTGATAAAAAAAGTGTCTATTGCGCTAGAGAAATTTTACCAGGTCTTGATCCAAAAAGCACAAAAGTGCTTGGCAATGGCTATATAAGTGATGGTAAGATAAGCTATTATTGCGCTACTAGAAGCGAGAAAGAGCCAGGATTTAGCGAATTTGGCGCCATTATGAAAAACCTTGCTCACACCTTTATAAAAAGCTACGATGATAGCCCTTATTTTTACAGGACAAAAAGGGTTGAAAGCACAAATTTAGAGCCTATCTTTGACGCTGGTTTTGCAAGAGATGGCAGCATGCTTTACTACAAGGGCGAAAAGCTTGACGCAGATCCCAGCGAGCTAAGATACATCACGACAGAAAACGGCGCTGCTAGCGGATATTACACAGATGGCAAAAGCTTGTTTATGGGCTTTTATAGGCTTGATGCAAGCTACTCAGATGAGACGCGCCGGATATGCTATGACCCAAAGCATGACATAGAATATCTTTTTGAGCCAAAAAGTGGGGCTGTGTTTGCAAATGAGCATAAATTTAACGCTCAAAATATGCCTTATAGCGCCATTTATAGCGTGGATAACGTGCATTCGTTTTGGCCTCTTTTTGCCAGCAAAGATGGAATTTACTTTTGGGATGGCAGCAAAAACGAGCAGACTAAAATTTCAGACTATCAGCTAAAAGGCGAGCTAAAAAGGCTCTATGCTGACGTTTTTGTAGATGATGGCTCAGCGTATTTTTTACAACAAGGCGAAGAGTGGCAGCGCTCAAAGCACGGCAGGCACTTGGTGGCGCAAACTGTCTCTTTATATAAATTTGCCCCAAGCTCATCTTGGCGTGAGATAGGGCTGGTAAAAGATGGCGAGTATGGCGCGGTCTATGCAAACGGCGATAAGGTCTATTTTTTTAGCAGCATAAAGCTATTTTATGGCATTAGACATAGCGTTTATGAGGTGGCAGATCTTAGCGTCATAGAAATTTTAACAAGGCCGTCTAAAGAGCTTAGCGCAAAAGATATCAGCGAGATGATAAAGCGCGGCGAGCTAGTGGAGGCAAGCGGCGAAGAGGTCGCGAGATCTAGGATAGAGTTTGACTCGCCAAAGATCATCTTGTATATCACATTTGGCATCGCTTTTTTCGTCATAGTGCTAACAACTCTTGCAAAACCAAAGAGAGATGAAAGAGACTTGAGATAAATTTCAAAGTGGCTATTTTTGGTGGCTGAAGCTTAAAATTTCATAAAAAATTTAAAGAGAAAATTTGACCTATTTACTCTTTTTTGTTAGTTTGAAAGCAAGCTGACATTACAAAAAGGAGGAAAAATGATCAAATTTCAAAGATCAAAATTTAATAATTCAGTATTTATCCCATCACTTATTGTGATAGTTTTAATAACAGCATTTGCAGCGGTATTTCCAAATTTCTCAAATGAATTTTTTAGGGGTATGCAAGATTACATCTCGGCAAAATTTGGCTGGTTTTACATCCTTGCTGTTGCCGTCATACTTCTTAGCGTCATCATCCTTGGCTTTAGCAAGCTTGGCGAGATCAAACTAGGAGCCGATCACGTAAAGCCAGAGCATAAAAATATCTCTTGGTTTTCTATGCTTTTTGCCGCTGGTATGGGCATAGGTCTAGTATTTTTTGGTGTGGCTGAGCCGCTTATGCACTATCTAAACCCACCAGTTGGTGACCCGCAAAGCGTCGCTGCAGCAAAGCTTGCGATGAATATCACTTTCTTTCATTGGGGCATGGGGGCATGGTCAGTTTATGCTATCGTGGCGCTAATACTTGCTTTTTTCTCGTATAGGCACGGCTTGCCACTCACGCTTAGATCGGCGTTTTATCCGATAATTGGCGATAAAATTTATGGCAAGATAGGCAATGCTATCGATACATTTGCCGTCGTGGCGACGCTTTTTGGCGTGGCGACCTCGCTTGGATATGGCGTACTTCAGGTAAATGCGGGTCTTACACACGTTTTTGGGCTGCCAACCATGCATATCACGCTTTTAATAGTGCTTTGCCTAGCTGCAACCATCTCAGCGGCAAGTGGCGTGGATAAGGGCATCAAAATCTTATCAAACGCAAACATCGCACTAGCTATTTGTTTTATGTTTTTCATACTATTTTTGGGCGATACGACGCAGCTTTTAAAGTCATTTGTACAAAATAGCGGCGACTACGTCTCTACGCTTATTTCAAACACATTTAACCTCTACGCCTACGAGAAGCAAAATGATAGCTGGCTTGGTGGCTGGACGCTGCTATACTGGTCTTGGTGGCTCTCTTGGTCGCCGTTTGTGGGGCTATTTATCGCTAAAATTTCAAAAGGCAGAACGATAAGAGAATTTGTCATAGGCGTGCTTTTAGTGCCGACTGGCTTTACTTTTGCTTGGATGAGTTTCTTTGGCAACTCAGCGATCTCGCTCGTGCAAAATGGCTTTAGCCAGCTAGCAACGACCGTAAATTCTGACTCAGCCTCAGCGCTATTTATGTTTTTAGAAAAATTTAGCTTCTCAGGCGTGCTAAGCGTGATCGCAGTCTTTATGATCGTCATATTTTTCGTCACTTCGGCCGATTCAGCGGCGATCGTGATGAACATGCTTTGCTCAAACGGCAAGGATGATACGCCGGTTTGGCAAAAGGTCTTTTGGGGCGTTACGGTGGGCGTCGTGGCGGCATTTTTGATGCTAGCCGGCGGCCTTGGCTCGCTTCAAGCACTTACGATAACTACGGCGTTGCCGTTTGCTATCGTGTTGCTTGGCGCCATTTACGGGCTATTTAAAGCCTTGCGCGTCGATGTGACCAAAAAAGAGACAAATAACTTTAACAACATGCCTCTTAGCGATCTTTCAAAGCCTTGGCAAGAGAGACTAAGCGCTATCATCACTCTACCTAGCAAAAAAGACGGCAGTAAATTTCTAAACGAAGTCGTGCTAAAAGCCTTTAACGAGCTAAAAGAGGAATTTGCCAAAAACGGCCTTGAGGCAAATGTAACAAAAGCTGAAAATTTCGTAAATTTAAACGTCGGACTTGGCGACGAGATGGATTTTAGATACGGCGTATATCTCACCAAAAGCCAGAGCCCGGACTACACCAGAGAGCTTGAGGGCGACGATCTTTATTACAGAGCCGAGGTATACCTAAAAGAGGGCGGTCAAGACTACGACGTGCTTGGTTGGAGCGAGGCTACGCTGATAAACGACGTCATCGAGCAATACCGCAAACACATGCAGTTCTTGCATGTCGTTAGAAGGTAGACTTGACTGAAATTTGCCTGGAATTTGAAAATTTCTAGGCAAATTGTAAATCTTACTCACTCGTTATCGTTTGTTACTGAATTTGAAAGCATAATATGCTTGTTTATAAATTTTAAAATTTAATTGAGTTTTATACACGTGGTGTAAAGCAAGATATAAGTGTCCTTATTTTTTAGAGAAAACAAATTAGAAAATTTAACTTTATTAATTTATATTTTTGCTTGTAGCTATGAGATAAATTTGAAATAAAAAATGTTAATTTTTTGTTGCGTATCGTTCAAATTCCAGAGCCAAAATGCATTTTCTGTAAATTTTTAACTTTGATAGATGTTTTGCTGTATCGGTCATTGTAAAAATTTATAAAATCTCAAGTCTGGTGCTGATATCAGCAACGCCTTTTGAATACATCGCTGACGTTACTATCGCATCAGCATTTGCGTAATCTTTTGCATTTGATAAATTTATACCACCAGCTGCTAGGATAATGGTATTTGGTGAAATCTCATCTCTTAAAGAGAGTACATTTTCGATGAGCTCTGGACTAAATTTATCACACTGTACGACGTCGCACTTTGCTTTTAGAAGCTTGCTTGCTTCGTCTAAATTTTCAGCTTCAACGCATACTTTTCGCTCAGCCATTTTTGCTTTAAACTCTGGCAAATGTGATAAAAATTTATCAAAGCTACCGTAGGCTTTCATGTGGTTTTTAAAAAATAAAATGCTATCACTAAGACCAAGTCTATGCATTTTACCACCGCCTTCAAGTACGGCTTTTACGCAAAATTTCTTAGCAAACGGAAAGCTCTTTCTGGTTGCTAAAATTTCACATTTTTTATTGACGCACTTTGTGGCATTTACCATTTTATTTGTATAAGTTGCGATGGCACTGGCATATTCTAGTGCGACTTGAGCTAGTTTCCAAGCTTTATGCACATCTTCGTAGCTGCCATAAATTTTTATGATCACATCGCCAGCCTTGCAAATTTGAGAATTTTGCAGAAAAATTTCACTCTCACACCCAAGTAGCCTTGCAACACTTGCGGCCACATCAACGCAGCTAACACAAATTTCATCACGTGAATAAATTTCAAGTAAGGCATTTTTATCGATATTTTGAAGCGACGTAGTAAGATCAAAGTAAGGTATATCTTCGTTTATATAGCTTAGAATTTCTGCGTCGCTAAGTGTCATTTTATGCCTTTTTTACTTCATTTTTTGCTTTTATTATCATTTTTTTGAAGATTCCATTATCATAAAGTCCAGCATGATAAAGGGCAAAACAAGTAAATGCAATGCCTGAAGCAACGTGAAATTTCTTAATGCTTTTATTTCTTTTCATAAAAAGGGCGCTTAAGCAAACTGAGGCCAAAGTGATGCCCATACCGACTTTTGATACTTGTCTATGAGTGTTTATATCAAGTAGTTTGCCACTTATTTTTGTTTCGTTTTTCAAATTCTTCTCCATTTAGTTTTTATTCCAGCAACTTGTATTTTTGATGCCAAGGCTTTCTGGGTCAAATTCTGGATTTAGCCCAGCCTTTCTTTGAGCTTCGTAGTCTCTGACTGCTATTATCACTACTTTTGAAAGTAAGAATATAGCGATGATGTTAATAGTTGCCATTGCAGCCATTGTGATATCCGCGATATTCCAAGCGAGCTTTAAATTCATCTGAGCGCCAATAAATATCATAACGACAGCTGTTATCTTAAATAGCAACGTAAGCTTGTGGTTTTTTGTTAAAAATTTCATATTTGCCTGAGCGTAGTAGTAGTTGCCAATAAGTGAAGTGATGGCAAAAAGTACGACTGCAAGAGTGGTAAAATGAACTCCAAATTCACCAAAATACTCTTTCATTGCAGCTTGAACGAGAGGAAGGGCGGTTAGTACCTCGCCACTTGATCCAGTTTGCTTTGTAAGATAGGCCTGTGAAAATAGTACGATCATACCAGAAGCGATACATATAGTCATGTCTATAAAGACTGCCATTGCTTGAACTAGGCCTTGTTTTACTGGGTGGCTAGTATGTGCTGCGGCTGCTGCGTTTGGAGCCGAACCCATACCAGCTTCGTTTGAGAAAAGGCCTCTTTTGATGCCTATTACGATCACGCTGCCGGCAAATCCGCCAAATATTGCTTTAAAATCAAAGGCATTTTCTAAAATCATCTTAACAACATCAGGAATTTCTTTGAAATTTAAAACGATAGCAATAAGTGCTAGCGAGATGTAGGCAAGTGCCATGAAAGGCACGATGTATGAGCTTACTTTACCGATAATGTGACTTTTGCTAAAAAACATTACTGCCGCAAATGCCGTAAGGATAAGGCCGATGCCAACAGGCAGACCACTTTGTGCAAAGCTAACGTTGCTACCAGCTTTGTCGTAGTAAATTTCAAAGGCTGATGTCATGGTGTAGCTTTGAAGTCCATTAAAGCCGTATGCGTAGGTGATGATGAGGATCACTGCAAAAAGAGAAGCTAGCCATTTTATGCCAAGGCCATTTTTTATGTAATAAGCTGGACCGCCTTTAAACCCAAAAACGTCTTTTGTCTTATAAATTTGCGCTAACGTACTCTCTATAAAAGCCGAAGCTGATCCTAAAAAGGCCATCAAGCACATCCAAAAAAGAGCTCCAGGACCGCCCGCGACGATGGCAGCTGAAATTCCAGCAATATTGCCTATGCCAACGCGCGAAGCAGTCGAGATCATAAGTGCTTGAAACGGCGTTAAATGGTGCTTATTGTACTTGTCCTTTTTTTCTACTAAGACCCTGCAAGCTTCAAAAAACATCCTAAACTGCACAAAACGAGTCAAATAACTAAAATAAATTCCCGTAGCCACAAGAATAATGACTAAAAAATATCCATATAAAAAGTCGTTGGCTATGTCCATTTTGCCGTTTAAAAAATTTAAGAAACTATCAAGCACCATCTACCCTTTCAAATTTATTTTGATTTGAATTTTACGCCCTTCATTGAATTTAATAAAAGCCAAATCGTTGTGCCATTATGAAGCATGGCAGTTGCTATTGGATTTAACATGCCAAGTGTTGCTGCACTTAGTATAGCTGTGTTTACGCCAACGGTTGAGCGGAAATTTGAGCTAATTAAATCCATTGTTTTATTTGCAAGCTCTTTTACAAGAGCTACGCTCATGATGTCGTCTTTTAAAAGACTTATATCAGCCGTCGCTTTAGCTATATCAGCACCTTTGTGCATACTTATACCCACATTTGCCTTAGTTAGGCTTGGAGCATCATTTATGCCATCTCCCACAAAGGCTACTTTTTTGCCCTCACTCTTTAGCTCTTCGATGATAGCTGCTTTATCTGTTGGTAAGCACTCCGCATAGACTCTATCAAGTCCAAGCTCGCGTGCTACTTCTTCAGCCTTGCTTTTGATGTCACCACTTAGCATGACGACCTCTTTTACGCCAAGGCTTCTTAGCTTTTTAACCATGTCTTTTGCGTTTTCTCTCATATCGTCTTTCATAGCAATGACGCCGACTAGCTCTTTGTCGTATCCAACGTAGAGTAAAGTTAAGCCGCTATTTAATGCTTTGCTTATTAAAGCTTCATGAGCTTTAAAGCTTATCATCTCGTCATCTTCTAAGAAGTGCCTGCTGCCGATAACCACCTCTTTGCCGTGCATCGCAGTTTTTACGCCATGAGCTACGATAAATTCAACTTCATCGTGATGAATATGGTGGAAACCACGCTTGTTAGCAGCTTCAACTATTGCTTCAGCCACTGGATGAAAGTAGTGTTCCTCAGCACTTGCAGTTAAATTTAATATATCATTTTGAGAAAAGCCTTCTTTAAACGAGTAAATTTCAACTACACTTAGGCGTCCATGTGTCAGAGTGCCAGTTTTGTCAAATACAAAAGTATCAACTGAGCTTAAAGCCTCGATCGCCTTTGCGCCTTTTACAAGAATGCCATTTCTGCCAGCTTTTGAGATACTTGATTTAAAAGCAACTGGTGTAGCAAGCTTTAATGCGCAAGAGTAGTCCGCTTGAAGTACGCTAGCAACGCTATTCATATTTTTATTTATAATGTATGAAAGTCCAGCAAGCGAGAGCGTAACAGGCACAAGTTTATCAGCTAGTTTTAATGCTTTTACACCAATGGCTGATTTTTCATTGAGTGAAGTTTGTATGTACTCTTTGATCCTAGCTGTTGCTGTGTCACTACCTACATTTTCAGCCCAAATTTTTATCCTACCTTCATCAACCACGGTGCCGCTTATAACACGGTCACCTCTAGCTTTTGGTATAGGTTCAGCCTCTCCGGTCATTGAGACTTGATTTACATCGGCGTTACCTTCAACGATATAACCATCAACGCCTATCGTCTCACCAGCTCCGACTACTACGATGTCGCCTTTTTTTAAATTTTCGGTTTTTACTTTTTCAAGCGTCTTTTCACCATTTAAATTTCTCTCGACCCAGACTTCTTCGATATTTGGTTTTGCTAGCTCTTTGATGAGATCATCACTTCTGTGGCTAGCGCTCTCTTCCATATATTCGCCGATATTTATCATCAAATTTGTGCTATTTGCTGCCAAATGATCACCCATTGCTAGGCTAGTACCAATGGCAGTTGCCTCAAGCACTTTTGAAGTAACGCCCTCATGCCTTAGCTCTTTTGCACCTTCTATTAAATTTGGTGCTGTGGCATAAAGAGTCACGGCTGATTTTAGAGTTTTGTTACTCATAAATGGTGTTATGCCAAGTGCAGCAGCAGCCTTATAGATATTTGCCTTGCTTGGCAAATTTGGATCTTTAGCCTTTGTTGGAAATTCATAGCTCTTTATAAAGTTTAAAATTTTATCGTAGTTTTTATTGTATTCAACGATAATGCTTTTTGCGTATTTATTTACACGAACACTTAGTGCATCAGTTCGCTCTGAGATCGCAGCCTCGATAGCGCTGACGTCGCTTCTAGCGTTTAGGCTCTCGCAAATAAACCTCGCTCTATTTTTACTCTTGTGAGCTAGAGTGATCTTATTTTTGTGAGTCAAGTTCTGCTTTGACATCTTCAAAACGCTCTTTTAGTTCTTCTATGCCAGCATTTATAAGCTCGCCACCTTTGATAATCGCTTTAAATACGCACTCTTGCGCTTTTGGATTAGTCAGTACATAAGCTGCGATACCACCTAAAACTAGACCTTTTACAAAGCCAGCAGCATTAAAATTTTCAGGTACAAATGGTAAATTTTGAGCTGCATTGTTTATTGCATTATCGATTGCGCTTGGCTGAGTAGCTGCTACATTGTTAGCTGCAGTTTCACTTGCTACGTTTTCTTCGTTGATGTAAGGGTTATTCATTATTTACTCTCCAATTTTATTAGTTTTTCTGCTATCAAAAGACCGCCGATACCAGCTGCTGTAAAAGCTGCTGCATTTAGATATTTTTTTTGTGCTATTAAATTTGAAGCATGAATACCAACAGCACCTACAAAACCACCTGTTACAGCGTATTTCGCTATCTTTTTAGCGACATCTTTTTTAGTTGCTCTATTATTTAGATAGTCACTAAAGCCAAGTGCAGCTGCACCCATGCCAGCGATTAAAGCACCGCTGATGAAGTGATCAAATGGAAGTCTTGTGCTTGAAAGTGTAAAAAGACTATTTTCTTGCATTCTCTATCCTTAAGCTATATCGTTTGGTGTGATAGCTTTTGGAGCGGCTGGCTTTTTAGCGCGTGGTTTTCTTGTTTTCTTTACCACTTTTTCAGCCTCTTTTTCTACTTTTTTAGCACCACGTTTTGCTTTTTTCTCTTCTTTTACTATAAAGTCTTTTGCATCTTTTGCAACACTTTTACCTTTTTTGTAAAGATCTTTTGCGGCCTCTTTGCCTTTATCAAAGCCATCTTGGGCGTACTCTTTGATCTTATCTCTTTTATTCCAAGCAGCTATTGCTAAACCGCCTACTGCTAAACCTGCTAAAAATGGTAATGCCATTTTAAATCCTTTCTTTGTTTGATTTTGTAAATTATTCATTTTCTTCATCCTTATTAAAATTTTTACTAACTACTGAAATGCCTAATGCCCCAAGCGCAAGTCCGCTAAAAAACGAGAAATTTGGATTATTAGTTATCTTTGCTAACTCGCTTTTATCAGCCTTGCCACTTGCGATATTTTGCAAGCTTTTAGTTATCTCATTAAAGTCATTTTGATAGTTTTCTAAAATATTTGTTATGCCATTTTGCTCAAAATTTTGTGAAATTTCATTTAAATTTAGCTCATTTTTTATTTCACAGCCACTATAAATTTCTTTTAAACGTTGCTTTAAAGAGGCGATGTATTCGTTGTTTGAAGTAGCCCAAAGTCTAAAAAATAGATCTTTTAGCTCTTCATCATCTAAGCTTTCACAAAATTTTTCATACATTTTATTTAGCTCTAACTCGTAGTTTAAAACTTGTATCAGCGCATCTTCTTTATTTTTTGCTGGCAAAAATATAGCTTCATTTTCGCAAGCAAGCTCGTAATCATGTGTGCTCGCAAATTTTTCTATCAAGATGATCGCATTTTTTCTGATATTTGCAATCTCGTTAAAAACATCACCAAATAAAGCTAAATTTTCATATAAGCTAAGTGCGTTCTTTTCGCTGGTATATGATGCATTTAAAAGTTCATTAAGCATATTTCACTTCTTTTGCAACTTCATTTACTCTAGTTGAAATCTCTTCTAAATTTTGCCCTTTTAAAAGATCTTCCCAAAGGTTTTTTGGAAAAATTTCATGATCATATTCGATCGTTACAGAGCCGATTAGCTTGTTAAATTTTACATTTTTTATACCATTTATCTGAGCTATCACATCATCTAAGCTAGCTAAATTTACGCTACTGCTTAGCTCTTTTATCTTTGGACTAACTCTTACTCTTAGTCTGCCGTTTGTGTGAGCTATCATTGAAAAATAGCTTGCAACTTGTGCTAAAGTTTGTGTTTTTATATCCATTTTTATCCTTTTTTTAATTGCGTATTATCTATTTCACAGCTTAAATAAATCTGAAATTTTTTTGTCTTTCATTATCAAAAAGTAAAATGAAATGATAAAATTTAATTTCCATTTTTCTCTTGGCAATCACTGCAAATACCATAAAGTATCATCGTATGCGACTGCTCACTAAAATTTTTTTCTTTGCAAATTTGCTCTTGCCTTTGCTCTATCATCTCATCTTCAAAATCAACTATCTTTTCACAAATTTCACATATCAAATGATCATGCGAGGATTTTAAATTTAGCTCAAATTTCTTTACTCCATTTTCTTCAAAGCAGTTTGCAAGATGATGCATTTCGAGAAAATTTAAAAACGAGTAAATTGATGTCATTGAAATTTCATTCTTGTGTATTTTGTAAACTTCTGAAGAAATTTCTTGAGCACTTAGATGAGAGTTGCTAATGAAAAGTACATGCAAAATTTGTTCTTTTAACTCTGAGCTTTTCTGCCCAAAGGCTTCTAAAAACTCTTTAAAATGCTTATAAAATAGTTCAAAATTATCCACAAAAACCTAACTAAAATGATAATGAATATAAGGATTTTACAACTTTACTTATAAAAAAAGCATAAAATTTCTTACGAATTTTAAGTAAAGTATTTTATAAGATTGTTTTGGTATAGTGTCGCATTTTTTAAATCAAAATTAAGGAATAAAATGACTTACGACGAGCTTGAATTAGACGCCGTTTTGTTAGAGGTTTTAGAAAATAGAGGCAGTTTTGATTCTATGGACGATGAGGAGCTTTATGAGCTTATCGAACAAGTTGCACAATATACAGATGGCGATTACGAAGAAGCGTTTGAGTATATGACTCAATTTTCTCCAATCCCTAAAAAACGCTTTGTTTCACTATTTATGGTTTAGCAAAAAGCTAAGCCATAACTTCTATAAAATTAATCAAAAAAGTAAAAATAAAAAGAGCTCTTGACCCACTTAATGAGCCAAGAAATTTGAGCTATAAGAAGTATTTTGAGATTATTTCTTTAAATTTCAGAGTGTATTTACTAGCTTTTGGGCTATTGTTGTAGATATTTTCAAAATCATACATTCGCTCATAGTAATCATTTGTATCTTGTATATTTATTTTAAGCCTTGCCACATCTAGGCTAACGCCTACAAAAGCACCACTTGTCTTGCCACGCTCCTCAGCAAATGCTGAAATTTCAGGCAAATCACTTGTGATCGCTACTTCATTACCAACGCCACCAGTTGCTTCTGCTTTTAGACTGATCGTATCTTTTGCATTAAATAAATTTGCATAAGCTTCTGAATTTTTAAATAAGATGATCATGTCAGCTGAGCTGTAACCAAGCTGCAAGCCTATGCTTCCAGATGTGTAATTTACAAAAAATGGGCTTGACCATTCACCATCATCGTTTTTAGCGATAAATACGCCTTTACCTGTTGATCCAGTTACAACAGCGCCTGCTTTTGTCACATCAGGGATTATGGCGATCGCTTTTATGCCTTCAAATTTAGTGTTTGGCTTTAAATTTCTCGCACCAAAAGCATTTAAAATATTTATTGCATTTTTTAGCTTTTGATTTTGGATCACATCAGCATTTAAGTGTGGCGTGAAAAATAAACCAGCAAGAAATATGATCAATAGTCTTTTCATTAAAATTCCTTCCTTAAATTTTTCGTTATTATAGCCTAAAATAAACTAATGGTAAAAATATTATTAATGATTTTTTATGAGAGTTCATTATAAAATGCGACCTTTTAAGGAAAAAATATGAGTTTAATACTTTTTGTCGAATACGTCGGTATCGCATCAGCTGCACTTAGTGGCTTTTTATTTGCAGTAAAAAAGGAGTGTGACTGGCTTGGAGTCTTTTTGTCTGCATTTTTGACTGCACTTGGTGGCGGTATCATGCGTGATATGCTTGTTGGTAGGGCGGTTTATTCATTTACACACTACATGCCAGTAAGCGTTGTTATTTTTATGTTGATTGTTTCAAGAGTGGCAAATTTACACATAAAAAGAGAAGGTTTGGAGCGAAAATTTGTATTCATTTTCGCCGATGCGATCGATGTTATTTGTTTTTCGATTGTTGGTGCGATGGTTGCTATTGAGTACAACTACAATATCTTTGGCGTCATGATGATCGCCTTTTTTAACGGAGTTGGTGGCGGTATCTTAAGAGATATCTTGCTAAATGAAGTCCCATGGTTTTTACGCACTGGACTTTACGGCACTATAAGCCTTGGCGTGGGGCTTGCTTACTTTGCGCTATATCATCTAGGTCTTACCAATATATTTTTTACTATGCTCTTGCTTGCTGCTGGCATTACAGTTAGGATGTTTGCGTTTTACAGAGGCTGGAAGCTACCTGATCTATGAAATTTAGCGAGTTTTTTGATATCTGGGTCAATGAAAACTACTATAAATTTGGCGTAGATATCGGCAAAAAGGGTGATTTCTACACAAATGTAAGCATTGGCTATCTCTTTGGTGCTTGCCTTGCAAACTACTTTTTAAAGCTGCTTAGAAACGGCGAAATTTCTAGCTCTTGCAAGGTCGTAGAGATCGGTGCAAACTCGGGCGATATGCTGGCTGATTTTGCGCAAGGAATTTTTACGCTTGAGCCAGAAATTTTGCCAAATTTAGAGCTTATCATCATCGAACCTCATGAAATTTTACGTAAAAAACAGCTTGAGACTTTTACAAAACGCTTTGGTGGTGAAGTAAAAATAAAACACTATAAAAATTTATGCGAGTGCTTGTTTGAAGAAATTTTCGTCATCTCAAATGAGCTACTTGATGCGTTTAGCTGCGAAATTATAGATGGGCAAAATATGCTTATTGTGGATGATGATCTAAAATTTTACTGGCAAAAAGCAGATCAAAATTTGCTAGCACTTGCAAAGAAATTTGGCATAAAAAAGGGCGAGATATCAACTAGCTACGCTAAATTTGCGCTCCAGCTTGCAAGTGCAGCAAAAAAGGTAAGATTTTTAAGCTTTGACTACGGCGAATTTGAGCCAAAAAATGAGTTTAGCCTAAGGATTTTTAAAGACCATCAAGTATTTTCTTTGTTTGAAATTTCAGACCTCGAGCCATATTTTAAAAGCTCAGATCTAACATATAGCCTTTGCTTTAAGCAAGTAAAAGAGGCTTTTTTTGAGGCTGGCTTTAAGATGCTTAAATTTAAAAAACAAAACGAGGCTTTAGTTTGCGATCTTGGTGTGGATGAAATTTTATCTTTGGTGCTTGAAAAGGGTAGCAAGCAAGCCTATGAAAATGCAGCCAAACAGGCGAAATTTCTACTCTCGCCCGAGTTTTTAGGCGAGAAGTTTAAATTTATAGAGTTTTTAAAGAGCTAGCCTAGCGATATTGGCAAAACTCGCCTCGCAAGCCTTTAAAAGATCATTTGGTGCTATTTTTATTTGTTTGCCTCTTACTCCAGCACTTACTAACACGTATTCTTGCTCTTTTGCACGTTCATCGATAAATGTGGCAAAGTGTTTTTTCATAGCAAGCGGTGAGCAGCCGCCCCTGATGTAGCCAGTGATCTTTTCTAGATCTTTTAAATTTATAAGCTCGCAGCGTTTGGCGCCACACGCGTGAGCAAGTGCTTTTAGATCAAGCTCCAAATCGCCCTGCAAGCAAGCAACAACGAAATTTTTAGGCTCACACTCACAAACGATAGTTTTATAAATTTGCTTTATATCTTGCTTAGTGCTAGCTGCTACGTGGATGGCTGAAAGATCGTTTAAATCAACTTCATACTCTAAAATTTCATAATTAATTTTTAGCTTGTCTAAAGCTCTAGCAGCATTTGTTTTATGTATCATTTTTTCTCATTTTTGCGAATTTTTTGTATAATTATAGCCAAAACTTAAAGGAGGAAAGATGGCTGAAGAAGTTGAAGAGAAAAAAGCAAAAAAAGGTGGCAATGGTGCATTAATGATAATTATCATTGCGATATTTGTTTTGCTACTAGTTATTGGAGGGCTAGTCGCGTTTTTGATGCTTAGTTCTGACGAGCCAAAAGAGGCAAACATGATGCAAGCACCAGCTCAGACTCAAACGCAGTCCATGCCAGCTCAAAATAAGGCAAAGCATGGTAGCAACGACTATTCAAATATGGGACCGATATATCCGCTTGATCAGTTCATTGTAAATTTACTTAGCGAAAATGGCTCAAGATTTCTTAAAACAAAGATCGATATGGAGCAAAGCGATGAGTTGCTAACTCCTGAGCTTGATAAGAAAAAAGCACTTTTAAGAGACATTATCATCAGAACACTTTCATCAAAAACCTACGAAGAAGTAAGCACTGCAAAGGGCAAGGATAGGCTAAAAGACGAGATCGTCGGCAAGCTAAATGAAGTGCTAAATGATGGCTACATCAAAAACATATTTTTTACTGATTTTGTGGTGCAATGATAGGCATTGATATCGTTAAGATAGATAGAATTTCAAAACTTAAGGCTCGTTATGGCGAGCTTTTTTTAAAAAAATTTCTTAGTGATGACGAGATCACGCTAGCAAAAAATGATGCGACTTTGGCTGGATTTTGGGCGGCCAAAGAAGCAGCTAGCAAAGCTCTTGGTGTGGGCATCAGCAAAGAGTGTGGCTTTTTGGACATTGAGCTTAGCAAAGACGCAAAAAACGCACCAAAGATAAAATTTAGCACAAAAATTTATACAAATTTTAATATCAAAGAAGCAAGCCTTAGCATAACTCACGACGGCGGATTTGCCGTAGCTGCAGTGATGATTGTCTAAAATTTATGCATTTTTACAAAGCTTTTTAATATCTTTTAACTACTTCTGATAAATTTAAAAAACGTATTTTTATAAAATTTTTTAAAGAAAAGACGATATCTTTAATTAAGATTTAATGGAGCTAAAGAAACTAAGGATAGTAAAATGCAAATTTCTAATAATCTCCCAACTTCTAACTATCTCTCAAGAGAAAACATAGCAAGAGAGATGGGCTTTAAATTTAATGATATAAACGAGATACTTAGTAACGATATGGGATATGGTATGACATTTCCTAAATACGCAAGGCTTGATAGAAAAGCTCAAGCTGCGTCTTATGATAGACATATATATCCACTATCTGGCTTTACAAAGGGTGATGAAGCAAAAGTCACTATCATAGGAAAGCTCAGAGGCTATGATCCTAACTTTACAAGCGAGCAGCTATCAGATCTTAAAAATTTCATAAATGAAAGTAAGGGTTTGTTTGTAGAGTACATACAAGGTCAGCAAGCAAAACCAGACAATGATAAGCCAAAAATTTTAAGAGATACCCCATATACTGTAAATGAATTTTTAAATGAATATCGTGGCGATAGCGATTTGCTATTTATGCAAAACTCAAGGACTATTGATCTGCTTGATAGCGATATGAGCGTTGATGAGTTTAAAGAGGAGTGGGCTAAATATGCATTAAAAGAGCGGTTTGATCTAACTTTATCTGGCGAAGATGCTAAAAATGCTGTTAATATATTAAAAGAGCTAAACGAAAAAGGTGTTCAGAATATAGATAATCTTGAAAAAGAAGACAACGCCAAAGAGAAGAAATTTACACCTATACAAGTTACTAAAAAATCTCACACCTATAAGCTTGAAGCCGATGAGAGATTTAAAGAGCTTTATAAATTTATAAAGAGTAAATTTGATAGTGGCAAGAGCATGTTTGAGATTTTAGAAAAAGTTGCAAAGCTTAAAGTGGATAAGAGGGCATAGGTATTTTATAAGCAAAGAATGGAATTTTTATAATTTGAATTTCAAAGAAAAAGCATAGATGCTCACAGATTTATGTAAAAGATAAAATTTCAAAAAACATGGCCTAGCCAGCAAAGTATTGATATTAAGTTGCTGGCAAGATAAATTTACATCCACTCAAGCACTTGCGTGATATCTTTTGCGTAAAAGCATTTTAGCCCTTGCGTGTCAAGCGGTTTGTTTGGGATGATAGCATTTTTAAATTTCTGCGTTTTTGCCTCTTTTAGTCGTTGATCTAGGTTGAAAATTTCTCTTATTTCGCCGTTTAGGCTTAGCTCACCGATGAATACGCTATCCTTGCTAATAGGGCGGTTTTTGAAACTGCTGATTATAGCTGCTATAACGGCTAGATCGGCCGCAGTTTCGCTTATCTTAACGCCACCTGAAACGTTTATGAAGACGTCGTAGTGCCCAAGTGGAATTTCAAGCTTTCGCTCAAGCAGGGCTAGCAACATATCTAAGCGGTTTCTCTCAAAGCCAGTCGAACTTCTTTTTGGATAGGCGCTTTCGCAAACGAGTGCCTGAATTTCGATGCTAAGCGCTCTTGAGCCTTCCATTATGATGGTGATCGCACTGCCACTCATCGCCCCACCACGTGTGAAAAATTTACTAGAAACCTCGTTTGCGCTCACGAGTCCGTGCTGGCTCATCTCAAATATGCCAACCTCGCTTGTCGAGCCAAAGCGGTTTTTAAACCCGCGCAAAATTCTAAGCTCTCTGCTCGCATCGCCCTCAAAATAAAGCACCACATCGACCATGTGCTCAAGCACTCTAGGCCCTGCGATCGAGCCCTCTTTGGTGATATGGCCGATGATGAAAACGCAGATGTTTTGGCTCTTTGCAAGTCTCATTAGCTCAAACGTGATCTCGCGAACCTGCGTGATCGAGCCTGGAGCAGAGCTTATATTTTGGCTATAAAGCGTTTGAATAGAGTCGATTACTAGTACTTTGTAGTCGCTCTTTTGCACCTCTAGCAGGATATCTTCTAGGCAAATTTCAGTTAGCAGGTATAAATTTTTATCCACTGCATTTAACCTATCGGCTCTCATTTTTATCTGGCTTTGGCTCTCTTCGCCGCTTACATAGAGCGTTTTTTTGCCATCTTTTGCTAAATTTGAGCCGATTTTTAAAAGCAGGGTTGATTTGCCGATGCCCGGGCTACCGCCTATTAAAACAAGCGAACCCTCGACCACGCCACCACCAAGAACAAGGTCTAGCTCGCTATCTTTGGTGCTAAATCTCGTGAAATTTTGAATTTCAACTTCGTCTATGCTTATGGCTTTGCTAGGTGCGCTAGTGCTTTTTGCTATCTCTTTACTTATCTTTATCTCTTGCTGGCTAAGCTCGACAAAGCTATCCCAAGCCCCACATTGTGGGCATTTGCCCAGCCATTTGCTCTGCTGATTTCCGCAGGCTTGACACTCAAAAACTGGCTTTGCTTTTGCCATAATATATCCTTTTTAAAATTTCAACTACTATCACTCCAAAAGCCGCTCCGATCATGTCAGCCACGATGTCAAGCAAGCTAAAGCTCCTGTTTGGTAAAAATGCTTGAACGAGTTCTATTTGCACACCAAAGGCTAAAAGTATGGCTAAATTTTTAAAAATTTTAAACTCATAGCCAAGATAGAGCAGGATGTATAGGACGCAAAAAGCTAAAAAATGATTTGCTTTATCCCACGAATTTTCGATGATCGTGGGACTTTTTGGAGTAAATGCAAGAAAATCAATTACCAAAAGAGCAGCGAAAAAGCAAATTTTACTAAGAAATTTCACTCTACTCAAAAATAGCGTCCATCAGCTCGTCTAAAAACTCGTCTGGATTAAATTTGATGATATCATCCATGCTCTCGCCAACGCCTATATAAAATATAGGTAGCTCAAGCTCTCTTGCCACGCCAAATAGTGCTCCACCCTTTGCGGTGCCATCAAGCTTTGTGATGATGACACCATCAAGCGAGACAATATCGTTAAATGCTTTCGCTTGCGCAACTCCGGCGTTGCCTTGCGTGCCATCAAGAATCAAAATTTTACGGTGTGGCGCTTTTTCATAAGCTTTTTTGCTAATACGAACGATCTTGTCAAGTTCGTTTGCTAAATTTGTTTGGTTTTGAAGTCTGCCGGCTGTGTCAAGGATGACTCGGTCGATACCTTTTGCAAGGGCTGAGCTGATTGTATCGTAAGCAACAGCTGAAGGGTCGTGACCTTGCTGGGTGGCAACTATTGGCACATTTAGCCTAAGCGACCACTGGCGTAGCTGCTCGATTGCACCAGCTCTAAATGTATCACAAGCGCCCAGAATGACGCTTTTGCCATTATTTTTATATAAATTTGCAAGCTTTGCGATAGTGGTTGTCTTGCCAGCACCATTTACGCCAAGGATGAGATCGACAAATGGCTTATCAGGCTCAATCACACGCTCGCTTTCGTAGATAAAATAGCTACTCATAACGCGCCTTAGATCGGCTCTGCTTACTTCATCTTGTGGCGGCAAGTAGTATAAAATTTCTTCCACGATCTCATAGGCTACGTCAGCTTCTAGTAAAATTTCTTCTAAACTATCTTTATTTATTTTTTTTGATTTTTTAGCTGAGCTGATCGCTCCAAAAGTCTTCTCAAGGCCTTTTTTTAGAAAATCAAGCATTATTTTGTAGCCCTATTTATATCATTTTCAAGCATCTCTTCAGGCACAAGACCGATGTAGCCTTGAACGTAGTCGCCATTTGCTTTAAAAAGTGCTGACGCAGGCAAGCCTTTTATGCCACCCATCGCTTTTTCAAATAAAAAATTTCCCTCTCCAACCGCGACTTCATATTTTATTTTATATTTTTGAGCAAAATCTTTTACTTCATCTTCACTTTTGTCTTCAAGTAGCACACCAACGATATCTAGCTCGTTTTTAAATTTCTCACTTAGGTTATTTAAGTGTGGGATCTCAGCCTTGCAAGGAGGGCACCAAGTGGCGAAAAATACGTAAAGAGTTGCTTTTTTACCATCTTTTACGTCAAAGCCATTACTTCTTTTTGTAATCTGCATAGTTGTGCCACTTAGCAGCTTTAGATTTATCTCTTTTATCTCGCTATCTTGGGTACTTTCACTCATTTTTGGAGTGAGTGAGTCTTTGCTTAAATTTTCATCTTTGCTAGCATTTTTATCTAAAATTTTGCCTTGCGTTTGTTCGCTTGTATTTTGCTCTTTTTTTTGCTTGTTCCCGTCGCCGCATCCAAAAAATGCAAAAATGCAAAGTGATGTTATAATTGCTCGTTTTAATGTCATAAATTTCCTTTTGAATAAGATTTCAGGATTATACAAGAAAGAGCATAAAATGAGTGTTAATTTAGAAAAAAATGAATTTAGAAAAAATGCAAGAGCAAATTTAATGAAGCTTACTAAATTTAAGGCCAAATGCTCGCACTATAAAGCTACAAAAACGCTTTTGAAATTGATAAATTTTACAAATTCTAAGAAAGTACTGTTTTATTTGCCACTTAACTATGAAGTCGATGTGCTTAAAATAAGGCGAAATTTATCACGTAAATGTGAAATTTTTGCCCCTTTTATGGTAGGTCTTAGCTTAAAGATGGTAAGATTGCGACTGCCATTTATAACTTATAAATTTAACGTCAGACAGCCATCTGGCAAAAAAATGGATAATGTTAGACTTGATATGGCAGTAGCTCCAGCGATTGGGGTTGATGGAGCTATGGCTAGGATAGGGCATGGAAAAGGATTTTATGATAGATTTTTTGACTCTTTGCCTATTAAGCCAAAACGGATAGTTTTTCTTGAGATAAAAGACTTTTATACCAAAGATGTGCTTTCAAATGCACAAGACGTGGTAGCAGACTTTTATATAACCCCAAACAAAAATTATATAAAAAGAGGAATGAATGATAGAGGTTTTAATAGGCTTAGGAGCCGGTGTGGCGGGCGTTGGAGCAGGGTATCTATACGCCAAAAAGATAAATGATGCAAACTACAACATCTTCTTAGAACAAGCAAAAGCAAAAGCAAAAGCTATCGAGTATGAGGCTGAGCTAACGCTTAAAAATTCTAAAATTTCAGTACAAGAGGCTGAATTTGAGGCTAAAAAGAGATACGACGATAAGACTACAAAGCTTCAAAAAGAGTATGCGAGTAAATTTGATGAACTAACCAAAAAAGAGAAAATTTTGCTAAATGAGCAAGAGCTTTTAAACGAAAGTAAAGAGCTTTTTGAAAAAGATAAGCAAGATGCAAAGATAACTTACGAAGAGGGCTTAAATTTAAAAGCGACTTATCAAAACAAGGTAGAAGAAGCGATAAGAGTACTTGAGCACGCTGCTGGCTTAACAGAAGAAGAGGCAAAAGAGGTCGTACTTAAAAAGGTCGAGGAGAAGTCTCGTGCGGATATCGCTCATATCGTTAGAAAATACGAAGAAGAAGCAAAAAGAGAAGCCAAAAAGAGGGTTAATTATATTTTGGCGCAGGCTACATCAAGATTTGCTGGAGAATTTGCGGCTGAGCGTCTGATAAATGTCGTAAATATTAAAAACGATGAGCTAAAAGGTAGGATCATTGGTAAAGAGGGACGTAATATCAAGACCCTTGAAATGGTGCTTGGCGTTGATATTATCATTGATGACACACCACATGCTATCATACTAAGTAGCTTCAATCTTTACAGACGTGCGATCGCAACAAGAGTGATCGAACTTTTAGTAGAGGATGGCAGAATCCAACCAGCAAGGATAGAAGACCTTCACAAAAAAGTGACTGAAGAATTTGAGCAAAGCATACAAGAAGAGGGCGAAAATATCGTCATGGATCTTGGTCTAAATAAAATTCATCCAGAGATCGTAAAACTAATAGGTAAGCTTAAATTTAGAGCGAGCTACGGTCAAAATGCCTTGGCTCACAGCCTTGAAGTAGCTCACCTTGCTGGTATCATCGCAGCTGAGTGTGGCGGAGATGAGAAGCTTGCAAAAAGAGCTGGCATACTTCACGATATCGGTAAAGCGTTAACTCACGAGTATGAGGGAAGCCACGTTGATCTTGGAGCAGAAATTTGTAAGCGCTACAAAGAGCATCCAGTAGTTATCAACGCCATCTACGCTCACCACGGCCACGAAGAAGCAACAAGTATAGAAAGTGCGGCTGTTTGCGCAGCTGACGCACTAAGTGCGGCTCGTCCAGGTGCAAGGCGTGAGGTACTTGAGAGCTTCTTAAAGCGTGTCGAAGAGATCGAAAACATCGCAAAAAGTAAAGATGGCATCAAGCAAGCTTATGCGATAAATGCAGGTCGTGAAATTCGTGTCATCGCAAATGCTAAACTTATAAACGATGACGAGGCAGTGCTTGTAGCAAAAGAGATAGCTCAAGAGATCGAGAGCAAGGTGCAGTATCCTGGTGAGATAAAAGTAAGCGTCATCAGAGAGACTCGCGCTGTTGATTTTGCAAAATAACGGCAAAATATGAAATTTCTTTTTTCAATTTTATTATTTTTCTCACTTGGCTTTGCCAGCGAGGAGCTCGTGCTAGATTCGGCAAACTCGTTTATAACAACTATGAGAGGCGCTAGAAACGCTCCTATAAAAGAGCTAATCGAGCAGTCAAAAGCGACGATCATCTTTCCAAGTGTTAAAAAGGTCGGTTTTGTAGTTGGTGGTATGGGTGGAGATGGTATTATGGTTGTTGGCAACATTAACTCGCCAAGTGAAATTTTACCAATTAGCATAAGTGGCGGCAGTATCGGTATACAGCTTGGTTATGAAGATAGTTCGCTTGTGCTTTTTATATTTAAAGATAGCATTATCCACGATATTAAAGATGCCAAGATCACGCTTGATACGAAGCTGTCAGTAGCTTTTGGTGACATTGGACGCAATTACAGTAAAGTAAGCGATTTTAAATTTTCAAGTGATATCTATGCTTATGCTGCAAATGATGGTTTTTTTGCGGGAGCTAGCTTTGGTGGAGCAGTCATCAGTGCAAGAGAAGAAATTTTAAAGCAAAGTGGCTATGCCTATGAACAGCTAATAGCCTCTGCATCTAAACTTTTAGGAGATTAATGCAAGATATCATAAACTCAGTTTCAACATACGGCTATATTGTATTGTTTTTTTATAGTCTTGGTGGCGGTATGGTTGCATTAATCGCCGCTGGAATTTTAAGTTTTGCCGGTAAGATGGATATCACTCTTAGTATAATTGTCGCTGCTGTGGCAAATACAATCGGTGACACACTAATTTTTTATGTCGCAAGATTTAATAAAAACTCACTTATGCCTTATATCAAAAATCATAAAAGAAAGCTTGCTTATGCAGGAATTTTGGCCAAAAAACATGGCGATAAGATAATATTTATCAAAAAATTTATCTACGGAGTTAAAACTTTGGTTCCTATCGCACTTGGACTTACGAAGTATTCATTTTATAAATTTAGCATTATAAATTTCATCTCGTCAGTGCTTTGGGCGATCATTATCGGATTTGCCAGCTTTAAAGCGGGTGATTATTTTGTAGGTGCAAGCGACTATCTTGGCGAGCATGGATATATTATGCCTCTTGCTATGGTTTGTTTGTTGCTTGGAATTTGGTTTTTTTTACAACATATTACAAAAAGGAGAAAAGCATGAAAAAGGTGATATCTGTTTTAATCGTAGTTATCTTAGTAGCCATTGGAGCGGTTTATTTTGCTTCAAATGAGGTGGAGAAAAACTATCAAAGGATAGTGAATGATCTAAACAATATTAATGGCTTTAAAATTTCTAATAACGATTACAAAAAAGGTTTTTTTGGCTCAAAAGGATCATTTGATTTTAGTGTTTCAAAAGATCTTTTGGAAAATATATTTGGTAAAAATGTAAATGAGGATTTGGTTTTTAAAGTAGAAAATGAAATTTCTCATACAGTGCTCGCTTTTATAGATGGCTTTGAAATAGACTCAAAAATTTCTATCCAAAACGATATGATTAAAAACATTATCGCAACATTCATGGGTTCAAACGTCATTGCAACAACTAAAACAAAAGTTAGCTTAACTGGCGATAAAGATGTAGATATCAAATTTAGCAATATTGAATTTAACGATAAGCAAAAAACTGCCGTTAATACAAAAGATATAAAGATTGGTATGACGCTTGATTCAAAAGATAGTATAAACAGCTTAAAGGTTGAAGCAGATAAGATTGTTTTGAAAGATTTTAGTGAATACAATAAAGTTGATCTAAATATCGAAGGGTTTTATATTGACTCAAGCTATAAAGAGCCAGTTAAGATTTCAAAAATTTTAGAGAGTCAGCTTGTACCTTATCTAGCAAAAGTTAAATTTAAAAGGGTGTCTTTCGCATCTAATGATATAAGTAATATTTTGATAGATGACTTTAAGTATGACTCAAAATTTGAAATCTCAAATGATCTTGGAAGATCGGACGATGTTATAAAAATAGGTATAGTAGCAGTTGATAAAGTAAAATATACAGATTTTGTCTTTGATAGCAAAATCGCAAATATCAATGTGCCTGCATTAAATAATATATTAGACAAGCTTAATAATTTAAATAATGAAGAAAATTATAATGTTTTAGCTGGATTAAATTTTGATGAGATAATAGATCAAATCTTAGAAAAGAATCCAAGCATAAAAATAGATACATTAAGCTTTAAAAAAGGAGATAAGGCTTTAAAGCTAAATTTGGATGCAGCAGTAAATGGCTTTAAAAAGGGAACAAATCAGTCAGAAATTTTTGATAAATTATCTCTTAGTGGAAAAATAAGCGTCGACGAAAGTCTAGCGAATTTTTTTGATACACTAGTGCCAGAAGTAGCTTTTGTTGAGCCTACTTTGATATCTGCTGGATATTTTAAAGAAGAGGATAAAAAAGTAATAAGTGAATTTAAATATGATCCAAACAAAAAAGATATTATATTTAATGGAAAAGTTGGACTTCAAAATTTCTTTATGGGTTTTTAAAAATTAGCCTGATTTTTATCTGCATTTAAGCATCACTTCTATATACTTCACTTTCTGTTTTGCAAAACGCAGAGCAGAAAGTTCTTTTAACTTACAATTGTTAAACTATTAGTCAATCTTTGAAATCTAAACAAGTGATCGATTGAGCCAGTCTATTATTTTATAATTTATAATAGATTAGACAAACTAATAAATAAAACTAAAAGT